>NZ_PJCA01000037.1 GCF_002836355.1 Moritella sp. Urea-trap-13 | reverse complement strand
ATAAAAAAAGCCTGAATCTTATGATTCAGGCTTTTTTTATGCCTGAAATTCAGAGATACAAAAATAGATTGTGCGAAGTGGTAGTTCAGTTGTTGCTGAAAATGTTCCTTACATTTCTCTACACTTCCACCATCCATGGTGGTCGTAGACTATTTATAAAAAAGCGGCCTGTCACGCTGAGAGCCGCGAGTTGTGATTTATAAAAAGTCGTTCACTTTCTCTTTGCCAACAAACAAAAAAGCCTGAATCTTATGATTCAGGCTTTTTTGTGCCTAAAATTCAGAGATGCAAGTAAAACAGATTATGCGGAGGGGTATGTCTTATAGATAGTATTCAGTAGGGGGCTGAAAATGTTCCTTACATTTTTCTGCACTTCCACTATTCATGGTGGCCGTAGGCTCTTTATAAAATCTAGTTCTTTAGACTGTCGTCATGCTAATAAGTAATAACAATTAAAATTAGTTAATGTCTTCCGCTATTTTAAGATATGAGAAGTTATTTAAAATTGGGATTACGATCTCAAATAATGAGCTAGTTAACATTTTAATTACAACTGCACTGGAATGGGGTAAATCCAAGATTTACCGCACCATGATGGTGCTCTGTAGGAGCATATAAAATAAATTTAGCACTTAAGTTATTGAATTTATATGGTTTAAAATGTTGGCACGGAGATTGGATTAAGTTTAACTATATAGATATTCCATATACTCATGCAAGGAGCTCTTTATGAAGCTAATAAGCGCAATCATTAAACCATTTAAACTCGATGATGTTCGTGAAGCTGTAGCAGATTTCGGTGTTGAAGGATTAACAGTTACCGAAGTTAAAGGCTTTGGTCGTCAAAAAGGTCATACTGAATTATATCGTGGTGCGGAATATCAAGTTGATTTCTTGCCAAAAGTTAAGTTAGAAATTGCCACGCAGAGTGAAAATGTTGATCGTCTCATTGAAGCTATTAGCAGTGCTGCTTACACCGGAAAGATTGGTGACGGTAAGATTTTTGTTTACGATTTAAAACAAGTTGTGCGTATTCGTACGGGCGAAATGGATGCAGAAGCAATTTAAAGGAATAAATTATGCAAGAATTAACAACTACAGTTACTGAGCTGCGTTTTGCACTCGATACTTTTTACTTTTTAATGTCTGGCGTACTAGTGATGTGGATGGCTGCAGGTTTTGCAATGCTAGAAGCTGGTCTGGTTCGTTCTAAGAATACCACTGAAATTTTGACTAAGAACATCGTGTTATATGCAATCGCATGCATCATGTTCCTATTAGTCGGTTATAACATCATGTATGTTGATAACGCAGAAGGCGGTATTATCCCTTCATTTGGTTCTTTAATTGGCTCGCAATCTGAAGGCGCAGATCACTCATTAGAATCAGACTTCTTCTTCCAAGTCGTATTTGTCGCAACTGCAATGTCTATTGTATCTGGTGCGGTTGCTGAACGTATGAAATTATGGGCTTTCCTTGCTTTCACAGTCGTACTAACGGGTGTTATCTATCCGATTGAAGGCTACTGGACTTGGGGTGGTGGTTTCTTGTCTGAAGCAGGCTTCTCCGATTTCGCCGGTTCAGGTATTGTTCATATGGCCGGTGCATCTGCTGCATTAGCTGCGGTACTGCTACTGGGTGCTCGTAAAGGTAAATACGGTAAGAATGGTGAAGTTTATCCAATTCCTGGTTCAAATATGCCATTAGCTACACTGGGTGCATTCATTTTATGGATGGGTTGGTTTGGCTTTAACGGTGGTTCACAGCTAATGCTTTCAGATGCTGAAAACGCAACTGCAGTTGGTAAAATATTTTTAAACACTAACGCGGCTGCGGCTGGCGGTGCTCTATTTGCATTACTTGTTACTAAGCTCATGTGGGGTAAAGCAGACTTAACTATGGTGCTTAATGGTGCATTAGCTGGTCTCGTCACTATCACCGCTGACCCACTAAGCCCATCACCAGCATTTGCCACATTACTAGGCGCTTTAGGTGGTGTATTAGTTGTATTTAGTATCGTGGCATTGGATAAAGCGAAGATTGATGATCCCGTTGGTGCTATTTCGGTTCACGGTGTGTGTGGTTTATTTGGCTTAATGGTTGTGCCATTTAGCAATGCAGATGCGACATTTGGTGCTCAACTATACGGCGCTGCAGTTATCTTCGCTTGGGTATTTACGGCAAGTATCCTCGTTTGGGCTGTTCTGAAAGCAACAATGGGTATTCGTGTTACTGAAGAAGAAGAAGTTATGGGTATGGATATGGCCGACTGTGGTATCGATGCTTACCCTGAGTTTGTCTCAGTTAAATAAAGAGAATTAATAATCATTTATTAATTAAAGAGCTCAGCATTCGCTGGGCTTTTTCGTTTGTGGCTTTAAACGTAAATAATATTTAGCGGGTATAGGTCTATTACAAATACTCATTATTAGAAACCAATTTCTAGCTATGATATTATTCGCTCAGTTTCCTCATTATAATTTTAATATTCCATGTTACTTATTATCGATAATTACGATAGTTTCACGTTTAATTTATTCCAATATTTCTCTGAACTTGGACAAGACGTTGTCGTTAAACGCAATGACGAAATATCACTAGCGCAAATAGCGGCTTTATCTCCTGATTATCTGGTCATATCTCCTGGTCCGTGTACCCCCAATGACGCTGGTATTTCATTATCAGTTATAGAGCAGTTTGCTGGTTCAATCCCCATTTTAGGTGTGTGCCTGGGTCATCAGTCTATCGCGCAAGTTTTTGGTGCAAATGTCATTAAGGCCAAACAAGTAATGCATGGAAAAACCTCAAAGATAAAGCACAAAGGTAAGGGGGTTTTTACTGGATTAAAGAATCCGTTAACAGTCACTCGTTATCACTCTTTAATTGTCGAAACACTGACGCTCAGTGACGAATTTGAAATCACCGCTTGGACTGAAGATAATAATGGTGAATTTGATGAAATAATGGCGTTTAAGCATAAATACTTGGCTTTAGAAGGCGTACAGTTTCATCCTGAAAGCATTTTGACTGAGCAGGGAAAAGAGCTATTAAATAATTTTCTCCTAAGGCATTAATTGCATCTTAAGAGATTAATCAGTTTTCTGCTGTGTTATGACTCATTGGACTTGACCTTTGATTAAATATCTATATATAGTGAATATATATTCGCCATTAACTGGCGTTTAATTATTTAGACATTGATGTTTACTAAGAGGAAAGGAATATGACCAATAACGTAACAGGTGTGACTCGGGAAGATTTTGATAATGTCATGGTCCCAAACTACGCACCGGCAGCGATGATCCCTGTACTAGGTCAAGGTTCACGTGTTTGGGATCAAGATGACAATGAGTACATTGATTTTGCTGCAGGTATTGCCGTCAGTTGTTTAGGCCATTGTTACCCTCCTTTAGTTGAAACCCTACAAAAACAAAGTCAGCAATTGTGGCATGTGAGTAATTTGTTGACGAATGAACCCGCATTAAGGCTTGCCGCTAAGCTGACAAATTTGACGTTTGCAGATAAAGTTTTCTTTGCCAATTCCGGCGCTGAAGCTAATGAAGCGGCTTTAAAATTAGCTCGTCGTTATGCGCTGGATAAATTTGGTGCAGCTAAAGATCAAATAATCTCATTTAATCAAGGGTTTCATGGCAGAACTTTCTTCACCGTGACCGTCGGTGGTCAATCGTCTTATTCTGATGGTTTTGGTCCTAAGCCTGGTGCTATAGACCATGTTGATTTTAATGATCTTGCTGCCGTAGAAGCGTTAATGAGTGATAAAACCTGCGCGGTTATGATGGAACCTTTGCAAGGTGAAGGTGGTATAAATACTGCTAATCAGCAATTTTTGATTGGTGTTCGCGCGCTGTGTGATAAATATAATGCCTTACTTATATTTGATGAAGTACAAACGGGTGTTGGCCGTACGGGAACTTTTTATGCTTATCAACATACTGACATTAAACCTGATATTTTAACCTCAGCCAAAGGGCTTGGTGCTGGTTTTCCTATTGCCGCCATGCTAACGACAGATCGTATTGCTAAGAGCCTTAGTGTGGGAACGCATGGCAGCACTTATGGCGGTAATCCACTTGCTTGCAGCGTTGCGGAAGTGGTTGTTGATACGGTTAGTAATGATGCTTTTTTAGCTCAAGTTAAGGTGAAATCAACCACCTTTAAAGACGCCTTAGCGCAGCTTAATAACCAATATGCGATTTTCTCTGACATTCGTGGTGAAGGGTTATTATTAGGTGCTGAGTTAACGGAGCAATATCAAGGTCAGGCCATCGCGATCATGAATCAAGCGGCGCAAGAAGGATTATTAATATTAGTGGCAGGGGCTAATGTGTTGCGCTTTACACCAGCCCTTAATATACCTGAACATGACATTCATGCCGGGATGAAAAAACTGAGCTTAGCTATCGAAAAGTGGTTATCAGCTTAAGCGTAAATAACATTATAAATGACGTGTCATAAGGTAGGCGAGAAAATGAAAATAGCATTTATTGGTTTGGGTGCAATGGGTTATCCAATGGCTGGTCATTTGCAAAATGCAGGGCATGATGTCGTGGTATTTAATCGCACTGAAAGTAAAGCAGCCAGTTGGGTCGAAAAATATCGTGGAGAAAGAGCTTCAACACCGCACCTCGCTGCATCTAATGCTGATTTAGTGCTCATGTGTGTTGGTAATGATGATGACGTGCGTAGCGTTGTTTATGGCGCTGATGGCGTATTGTCGGCAATGACAGCGAACACAATACTGGTCGATCATACCACTACATCGGCATTATTAGCCGAAGAGTTATCTGCTGCTTGTCTAAAATCAAATGTTCATTTTCTTGATGCGCCAGTGTCGGGTGGGCAAGCGGGGGCTGAGAATGCCCTGCTTACTATTATGACGGGCGGTGAAGCCAGCATCTATGAGCGTGCTTTGCCTGTGTTAGATATTATGGCGAAGAAAGTTACTTTGGTTGGTGGCGTGGGCGCTGGGCAAAAATGTAAAATGGTTAATCAACTTTGCATCGCGGGTCTGGTACAAGGTTTAGCTGAAGGCGTTAATTTTGCCAAAAATGCAGGATTGGATGAACATGTGGTATTGGATGTATTACGCAATGGTGCTGCACAGTCTTGGCAACTAGAGAATCGTACATTAACCATGGCAGAAGGTAAGTTTGACTTTGGTTTCGCGATTGACTGGATGCGTAAAGACCTAGCGATTTGTTTTGAAGAAGCAGAGCGTAATGGCTCTTTAGTACCGATTGCGAAATTAGTCGATGGATTTTATGCAGAATTACAAGATGCAGGTGAGCAACGTAGTGATACCTCAGTATTAATTAAACGATTAGATAAGCGATAAAATTAACTAACGTATAAATAGCAGTTAATAAAAAAGGCGTCTGACTTGTGAGTAATATGTCAGACGCCTTTTTATTATCTTAATAAAATGATTGAATTAGCGAGTGCCAAATACCACAATCGTTTTACCATGAGCTGAAATAAGCTCTTGTTCTTCAAGCATCTTCAAGATACGACCAACAGTTTCACGCGAGCAACCAACGATCTGACCGATTTCTTGACGAGTAATTTTAATTTGCATACCGTCTGGGTGAGTCATTGCGTCAGGCTGTTTTGCTAAGCTTAGTAATGTCTGTGCAATACGACCTGTCACGTCTAGGAATGCTAGATCGCCCACTTTTTGGCTTGTTGTTTGTAAACGTTCAGCCATTTGTCCTGATAGACGCATTAGAATTTCAGGGTTAACTTGGATTAACTGACGGAATTTTTTATATGAAATCTCTGCTACTTCACATGGTGATTTAGCTCGGATCCATGCACTACGTACAGGTTCTTCAGTATCTTCAAATAGGCCTAATTCACCCATGAAGTCACCTTGGTTAAGGTAAGAGAGGATCATCTCTTTACCTTCTTCATCCTTGATTAGAACGGCCACAGAACCTTTAACGATAAAATATAAAGTTTCTGCTTTTTCTCCAGCATGGATTAGCGTACTTTTTGAAGGGTACTTGTGGATATGGCAGTGAGATAAGAACCATTCTAAAGTAGGGTCGGATTGTGGCTTGCCGATAACAACCATGGGTATTCCTCTGTAAGTTATTATAATCGCAAATTATGTCCGTATTGCGATATTTTAATTTTATTATTATTAATGACTTGATAGCATAAGAGACAATAACACTAATAAGCAAGAACTGAGTTGATTTCTGTTCATATCAACGTGAATATATCATTTTTTGAATATTGACTTACTGTTTATTTGTGACTTTAAACTATATTTGGGATATGAGACGGTACTTTACCACTTTAGTGGTGGGTTGTATTGTTTAGTGCCTTTGAATTGAATATTAACGAGGGGTTTTATGAAAGCTAATGTGAAGTGGATCCAAGAAATGCAATTAATGGGCACATCAGAAACGGGTCACGGTATTCTAATGGACGGTGATCGTAGTGGTATTGCAGCAAGTCCAATGGAAGTTGTGTTGATGGGTATGGGCGCATGTAGCTCTATCGACGTTGTGGATATTTTAAAAACGGGCCGCCAAAACATCCTCGGTTGTGAGGTTAATTTAACCAGTGAACGTGCACCTGAGCCACCGCGTGTATTCACTAAGATCAACGCCCACTTTATTGTTTCTGGCAGTGAGTTGAATGAGAAAAAAGTTAAGCGGGCCGTTGAACTATCAATGGAAAAATATTGCTCTGTTGCTAAAATGCTAGAGAAGGCAGCTGAGGTTACTTCGAGCTATGAGATTGTAGCTCAATAAGCCGCTTTGATCGTTAAATATTAACGATAGGTTGTTACTGTATACTTATCGTTAATTTCCCCGCTAAATTGATCACATTATTGCAATCTAATTACACTGAAAATATAAACAATGCGCTATTAGTTAAAATTCCATTTTAGTAAATCAATAATTAATAATTATTTTTGTCATTGTTTACAGTCGTTTATGTTTTTATATGATAGCATAATGAAAGATTGTTTTGTTATCTTGTAGAGGCTGTAATGTGCCGACGTTATTCTGTTACCAACCAAATTGCCTTGTGTATCGCATTCAGTTTTATGGTTTTAGTGTTTATTGCACTCGGTTATTTATCCATATTACGCGGAGAAATGCTGGCAGAAAGAAAGTCACGTTTAGTTAATATAATTGATAAAACGGAAGCTATTTTTCAGCACTATGAGCTGTATTACCAATCGGGAGTCCTCTCGCTTGAAGATGCACAGAAACACGCCTTAAAACGCCTTTCCTTACTCGATGATAATTATATTTTTGTGTTTGATGATAACTACACCTTGCTGGCTTCTTTAGGTGGTGTGGACTATGCGCATGAAAATGTAAAAATGCAAAAAGATTCTGGTGGGGATTTTACTTATCAAGAAATCCATCAACAGGCCAAAAAATTAATGGGTGGAACCTTTATTCGTTATTGTTTCCCATTATTTATTGGTGGTGAACCAGTACGTAAAATCTCTTACAGTAAGCGTTTTCCTGCATGGGGCTGGACGTATGGTGCGGGTGTTTATATTGATGATATTGATTCGATTATCGGTCATACGTTAACTTCATTTGACGAATCCGTCGTATAATAAAATGTCATTGGCCATCGTTTAATAAAACATTATTTGGATGTACTGGCGTTATCGCGATATAATTCAGCTTAAAACACTAGAACGCGCAGGATCTCCATCTAATTAGAGTTATTTATCTATTATGATGCGTTATATTCTACGCGATATTTATTTTAGGCTTAGCTATGCACTTAATTTCAAAAAAAACCTTGTTACTGACACTGGGCTACTTCGCTCTGTGGTGTGCAGGGCCGCTGCTATTAGCAGAGCAAGGTAATTGGTGGGGACTGCCTGTTTGGTTTTGGTTTTCTTGCCTATTTGCACCTTTACTGCTTATCTTCTTCCTTATTTTAATGATTAAATCTACTTATCATGACTAATCTCATCCCTATTTTTATTTATCTTATCGCTAGTTTACTGATTACCCGTTGGTGGAGTGCTCGCCAATCAAAACAAGCAGGGGAATTATATCAAGATAAAGCTAAACGTTTCTTTATCGGTGGTCGTTTTCTCAATGGTCCTTTATTAGCCCTGACACTAGTGGCTACCTATACCAGTGCAAGTTCGTTTATTGGTGGACCCGGCGCCGCGTATAAAATTGGTTTAGGTTGGGTGTGGTTGGCATTGATCCAAGTTCCCGTTGCGATGTTAACCTTAGGGGTTTTAGGCCCGAAATTATTAGCACAACGTAAAGCCGAACACGCCACCTTGATTGAATGGTTGGATGCGCGCTATCAAAACAGCTGGTTAACTAAATTGGCCTTGGTCAGCCTCGTTGTCGGTTTCATTGCGATGATATCGGTGCAGTTCATTGGTGGTGCCCGCTTATTCTCGGGGGTGAGCGGTATCAGTTATGAGCTCGGATTGGGGTTATTTGTTATCACGGTACTGGCGTATACGCTGACTGGTGGTTTTCGCGCTGTGGTGATCACTGATGCATTCCAAGGTATCTTGATGATTATTGGTGTATTAGTCATTTTTATCACCTTACTCTCGCAAGGTGGTTTAACCGCATTAATGACCGACGTGAGTAGCCAATCGCCAACGTTATTAAGTCCACAGGGCAACAATGGCCAACTTGGCTGGCCAATGATGCTGTCATTTTGGATGTTAATTTGTTTTGGCACCTTAGGGTTACCACATACCGTGGTGCGGTTACTGGCGGTTAAAGATACCAATGCATTAAAACGCGGGATGATTTGGGGCACGATAATTAGTTTCTTAATGACCCTTATTCCGCATTTAAGTGGGGTATTAGGCAGGGCTTTATATCCTAATTTGACCGTGCCAGATGAGATTATGCCAAGGTTAATTACTGGTCTTTTTGACCCGTTCTGGGCCGGGGTATTATTAGCAGCGCCGATTGCGGCGGTAATGTCATCGGTGGATTCAATGTTGCTGCAGTCAGCGGTAAGTTTGGTGCGCGATGGCGTTGTGCGTTGTTATCCATCATTAACGGCTAACTCACAAGTAAGTTTAACGCGTGTAGCTATGGTGTTGGTGACGGTAGTCGCGACTTATTTTGCAATCGAACCGCCGGAAATGATCGTATGGCTTAATCTTGCTGCGTTTGGTGCGCTACAAGCGGTATTCTTATGGCCTGTGCTTGCTGGGTTATATTGGCCGCAGATTGCGGGTAATGCGGCATTAGCGGCGATGGTAACTGGCCTAGTAAGTTATTTAGTGTTGCTATGGTTTAAACCAGCCATGTTTGGCATTCATCCCATTGTCCCTGCATTATGTATTTCGGCGATTTGCATGCTGGCGGTGCATAGATTTATGCCAATGCTGGTCACTCAAAGAGCATAAATAAATCAGCAGTTCAATACAGGCCTTCTATCTTCGGAAGGTCTGCAGACTTGTCGCTCTTCGATACGCTTAAACTGATTTATAATAGAGCAAAATATATCACTCATATTGAAAATTATAAGATGTTGATTTTAAATGTGAGCCGTTTCATATTTCTGCGGTAAATAGTTAAAGTTAGAATATATTTTAACTAACTCCAGCCTATACTGAGCTAATGTTTGATAACAATCAAAGGGCTAAGGGGTTATAATGAGATGTCTGATTGTTGAAGACAGTAAGGTGATAATACAAATTATTACGCAGTTAGTGCGTAACGTTTCATTTGAAAATCATGCTGATTATGACAGCGTTACTCATGCTGATAATGTCCCGCAGGCGCTTAATTTATTGTCAAAAAAACAATTTGATTATATTTTTTTGGACCTTAATTTACGCGAAGAACTTGATGGTTTACAGGTACTAGAGTATGTCCGTAAACAACAAAAAAACATCCCTGTATTTATTGTCACGGGTGATAATAATATCAATACTGTCAAGCAAGTGATCAAACTCCAGCCTACCGACTACCTCGTTAAACCCGTATCGAAAATGAAGATTACCCGTTGTTTAGAGAAAGCCAAAATGACACATAAATTAAATATCACAGTGTAAACTGATTAGATAATATCGACGCTTCCATCAATTAACGCATCAATCTCCAGTGCTTCAGTCACTATGTTGTGTTCAATACCTGTGACGGGATCAGTAAATTCAAGCTGTTGCGCTAATAACTGCAATGGTTGTTCAAAATTATCATCACACCGGTCTAACAGTGTTGGATATAAGCGGTCATTTACCAATGGCATACCTAAACTATCCATGTGTAAGCGCAGCTGATGGGTCTTGCCAGTAATTGGCGACAATTTAAATAATCCAAACTCCCCTTTAACTGCAATTAATGCGATGGTTGAATGACTATTAGCTTCACCCTCTGCGATCTGCATTGTGAACGTCGGATTGCCTTTCACGATTCTATTCTTTACTGTCCAGCAATGCGGTAGTGGCAAGTTATCTTCATCGTGCAGTTGTTTTAATTGCGGTGTTAATCGAGCGATAGCTTGGTAGTGCTTAGTGATATTGCCATGTTTGAATAAGTCATGGTAGATACTGCGTTGTTCAGGGATCTTACATAGCAGCATTAACCCAGCTGTGGCGCGATCAAGACGATGCGCTGTTACCAGTGTTTCGATACCGGTTTTTATCCTTAGGCGGTTAACCAAGCATTCATTAACGAATTGACCGCTAGGGCTCACCGCTAAAAAGTGGGGTTTGTAGGCCACAATAATGTTGTCATCTTGGTAAATAATTTTTTCCGCAAAAGGCACCTTCTTCTCTACTGCCACTTCACGGTAATAATACACGCGCTCACGTGGTACAAATGCACAATCTAGGGTAATTAAGCGACCATCACGCCAATGCACTTTGCCATCAATGATCCGTTGTTGCCATATCGCCGCGTCAATCTGTTGGAAATGACTGATAAGAAAGCTGAATACGGTAGGTTTATCGGTAACGCTTTCTGGTAATACAATATGGGAAGCATGAGTGGCACGGACTGTAGACATAGGGCTAATAAACTCTGTAAAAACGGCAATTGGTCAAGAGGTGCAAGAGTGTAGCTGAAATCCTCATTTAATTCACGGCCCTAATCACTCTGCAATACTGTGTTATTTCTATTCTGCTATATTATTTGGAGTAGAGGAGCACTTTATTCGCGGCAGTCACTAATACCAGGCTATCCGTAACGGCGATATTACTGATATGAGATGCATCAATTTTAATAAAATAGGTCTGCTCACCAGCCGGATTGAAAACAGCAAGACCACCAGTAGTGGCAAGCCAAAGGTTGTTATCGGAATCAAATGCTAAACCGTCAGCCATATCGCCAGCTCGTGCAAATTTTTCCGGCTTACCCAGACCAGAGGCTGATACAGAGAATTTATATACCCAACCATCTGCCGTATCAGCAACAAATAAACTGCCATCATTGAAAGAGATACCGTTTGGTAGCGTTAGGTCACCACTCATCAAGTCAAGATCTCCGTCTTTCCAACGATAGATACCTCTGACTGGTTGTGCTTCATTGGCTTTTTCTGGTCCATATCCCTGAATACCAAAAGGTGGATCTGTAAACCAAATAGCCCCATCACTTGCAACCGTTATATCATTGGGGCTATTCAATGGCGCACCATTAAAATTAGCGGCAACTACATCTACTTTTCCTGATGGCGTCATGCGGCTTAATTTGCGGTCATGGCGAGCACTCCATATGTTGCCATTGTTATCTACGGCATTACCATTTGAATAACCTGAATTATCAGTGATTTTGCTGAGCGTACCGTCCGCAGTCACCTGCCATAATGTGTGATTAGGGATATCACTAAATACAAAGCGATGCTGTTGATTGTCCCAAGCAGGCCCTTCGGTAAAACCAAATGATTCACCAACCACCACAGGTTCCGAAACTAAACTCTCAGCTTGTGAAGCACCCACGAAGGCCAGAGCCAAAAACGGTATTAACTTTTTCATTTATTTTTTCCTAATGATTAATCTGTATTTCAACGATAGAGCTAGTCTAATAGATTAATATTTTGAGATAAATACCAATAATTGATGTAGATTGTATCCTTTAGGGTTACTAATTGGTGAGGCTATATGGATCGATTAACAGCAATGCGCAGTTTTATTGAAGTAGCGAATACGGCTAGCTTTACCAAAGCTGCAGAGAACTTAGGACTGAGTCGTTTGCAAGTTTCACGGCATGTTCAGGAGGTTGAATCATGGCTGCAACAGCGATTGTTGCATCGAACCACACGTAAGGTGAGCTTAACGGTAGCAGGTGAAGAGACGTTAAGGCGTTGTGAGTGGATATTGCACGAGACTGCCGAATTAGAAGCCAGAGCCTTGTACCAATCCCAACATTTATCGGGAACCATTCGAATCTCATCACCAGTAGGTCTAGCGCAAGGATTACTGCTTGATGTCATTAATGATTTCACTAAGGTAAACCCAGATGTCACAATTGACATTTTAGCATCAGATAGCTTTTCCCAGCTCGTTGATGAGCGTATTGATATCGCTCTGCGCTATACGAGTCAACCGGATGAAAATTTGATCGCCAGAAAATTGATGGCGATTGACTCTGTAATATGTGCTTCTCCAACTTACTTGAAATCACATTCGACACCGAATGAGCCGAATGATCTGCGCGATCACAATTGTTTCATCCATATGGGGGGAGCAACGTGGGACTTTATTCGAGACAATCATCATTACTCGGTAGTCGTTAAAGGCAATATTAAAGCGAATAACTTGGTTACGCTTTCCCGATCTGCGATCCGTGGTACCGGCATTGTGCGTTTACCTTGTGATCTAGCTAATCCTTTGATCAGCAGTGGTCAGCTTATTCCTTTGTTAACCGAATATGCAATTCCAAATAGTTCTCTGTGGGCGGTTTATTTGTCGAGGAGTTACCAGCAGCCAGTCGTTCGCCAGTTCATTGATTATGTGGCGAAGTGCTGGGATAACGATATCAAGCTGATTAATTTGTAAGGGAAAATCACCGCTAAGGGAAGGTGGGACTGTTATTTAGGGCTGACATTCGAAGAATTAGCTGAGTCTGTCATATTAGTCTGGCCTTAGGTTCCTCCCCCCCATATTTATTCAACATTCGAATTATTCTGTAATTTAGGCTTACTCTTCCTGAGTTTTACTCGCGCTATTCAATCAAGTCTATTTCAGAATGACTATTCGCTTCACCGTCTGCAATTTTCATCGTGAAACTCGGTTCGCCTTTTACAATTCTATTTTTTACAGTCCAATGCAGTGGTAACGCGAGTTCACCTTGTTGCTGCCGTTGTCGTAACTCGGGTGTTAAGCGGGCAATGGCTTGATAATGCTTGGTGATATTGCCATGTTTAAATAAGTAATGGTACAGAGAACGCTAATCTGGCAGCTTTGATAGCAACATAAGCCCCGCTGTGGCACGATCAAGTCTATGTGCTGTTACCAGTATTTCTATTCCTATTTTTATTCTTAGACGGTTAACTAAGCACTCATTAACGAATTGACCACTAGGACTGACCGCTAAAAAAGGGGTTGTAGGCAACCATAATGCAGTCATCTTGGTAAATAACGTTTTCTGCAAAAGGTACTTTCTTCTCTACCGCCACCTCGCGATAATCATTCACCCTTCTAGTCACGCTGAGATACCGCATGATTTTATTTAGGGTGGTGTCGAATACACAAAATCATAAATTTACTATATTTAAAGCTAACTCATATGGCTTGAAACATTTCTATTCTCGCTTTCTTATCTTGGTCAAAATTCAGGAGTATGTGGTGTTATTTATTATTACACTGATTTTAATTGCCTGCCTTGGTTATTTAGCGCAAACAACAGGGTTATGTATGGTCAAAGGCGTTAATCAAGCAGCTAAAGGCAAACCGATGTTTTTAGCCGCTATTCTACTCAGTGGCACATTTGCCTGGTTGCCTTTATTGATCGCTAACGTGACCTTGGATCACAGCTCGTTAGCCTCACACCAAGCTACCTGGTTTTCGGCTATTGGTGGGTTATTATTTGGTTTTGGCGCGGCAGTAAATCAGGGTTGTGGTGTATCGACCGTTAGCCGCCTGACACGTGGAGATATGGCGATGATGGTGACAATTTTTGGCTGGTTAACAGGCTGGGTTTTGCTTGCCTCATTTATTGATAAAGTTGAAAGCGATGTTTATATCCTGCCGCCAAGTATGCATTTTATGGGAATGGCGTTATTGTCGATATTGTTAGTTGTCGCCTTGTTTCGTTTCAATAACGATAATAAAAAACTGTGGTTGTCGATGTTAAGTATTGGCATGATGGCGAGCATAGTATTTTTGTATGAGCCACACTGGACGCCAAGCGGGCTACTTAAAGATATTAGTTTGTTCGTGTGGTACGGAAATGAGCAACAATGGCCGTCAGCAGAGCGATTTTTATTGATACTTAGTTTGGTCATGGGAATGCTGATTGCCGCTATTTTTACTCGCTCATTTGTTTTCAAATGGATGACGATAAGACAAGTAGTTAAACATTTATCAGCAGGAATACTGATGGGTATGGGCGCAGTTCTGGCCAATGGTGGTAACGATACGCAGTTGTTGTTAGCTTTACCGGCATTTTCACCAGCTGGGCTAGTTGCTGTGCTTTGTATGCTTCTTGGTATTTATCTCGGTGGTGTCGTGTCTAACATGACTGTGTTGAAAGTTAATTAAGGTGGTTTAGGTAGGATTTTCATGAGTTGACTCGTATTTGATTAAATCAGTCATTTTACTTTCTTACAGACATAAAAAAACACCTGATGTTGCCATCAAGTGTTCTAAAATTTGGTGGGCCCTCCCAGACTTGAACTGGGGACCTGCCGATTATGAGTCGGATGCTCTAACCAACTGAGCTAAGGGCCCTGATCTTTCAAACGTTCTTACGACGCTTTAAGATGCAGAAAGTATATAAGCATAGTTTCTGCGTGTCTAGGTCATATTCAATAACTTAGACAAGTAACCAGCTAACTGCTCAATTATTCATCGAAGGTAGTAGGTGTTCTGTTGCGGTTGATAAATGGGCTGCTAATTATGAACCTTATTTCAGACATAAAAAAACACCTGATGTTGCCATCAGGTGTTTAAGAGTATCTAACTATTCAATTACTCGTCTAAGAAGCTACGTAGCTGTTCGCTGCGGCTAGGATGACGTAATTTACGTAATGCCTTCGCTTCAATCTGACGGATACGCTCACGCGTTACATCGAACTGTTTACCCACTTCTTCAAGTGTGTGATCGGTATTCATATCGATACCAAAACGCATACGCAGTACTTTCGCTTCACGGGCTGTTAGGCCTGCTAGAACGTCGTCTGTCGCGCCTTTAAGGCTATCTTTTGTAGCAGCGTCAACTGGTAAAGAAAGCGTTGTATCTTCAATGAAATCGCCTAAGTGAGAATCTTCATCATCACCGATAGGAGTTTCCATTGAGATTGGCTCTTTAGCAATCTTCAATACTTTACGAATACGATCTTCTGGCATCATCATGCGCTCAGCCAATTCTTCTGGCGTCGCTTCACGGCCCATCTCTTGCAACATTTGACGCGAGATACGATTCAGTTTATTGATTGTTTCAATCATATGCACTGGGATACGGATTGTACGTGCTTGGTCAGCAATAGAACGCGTGATTGCCTGACGGATCCACCATGTAGCGTAAGTTGAGAATTTGTAACCACGACGGTATTCAAACTTATCTACGGCTTTCATCAGACCGATGTTACCTTCCTGGATTAAATCTAGGAACTGTAGACCACGGTTAGTGTATTTTTTGGCAATCGAAATTACGAGACGTAAATTCGCTTCAACCATTTCTTTTTTCGCTCGGCGGGCTTTCGCTTCACCAATACTCATACGACGGTTGATGTTTTTAATCTGAGATATAGTCAGACCAGTCGTATTTTCTACTAACTTTAATTTGTTAATACAGCGACGTACGTCAAAATCGATACGTTGTAATGCTTGCGCATAAGGTGCTGTTGATTGTTGTGCTTTTTCAAACCAAGTGCCGTCAGTTTCGTTACCAGCAAATGCTTCAACGAACGCTGCTTTTGGCATTTTGCATTGTTCAACACACATCTTGATTACAAGACGTTCTTGCACACGTACGTGATCCATCATGTCACGCATGTTATTTACAATGCGATCAAACTGTTTTGGGATCAGACGGAAAGTACGGAATACTTCACCTAGCATTTCAACGTGTAGGCGAGTTTTCGGGTGTTCTAAACCGTCTTCTTTAATGCCTTTTAGTAATGCTGTGTGGAGTTTACGTAGTTCGGCAAATTTTTCAGCTGCTTCTTCAGGATCGGGGCCTTTGTTAACCTCTTCCTCATCTTCGTCATCATCAGCGTCGTCAGATTCAAGCTCTTTACTTGGTAGTTCAGAACCGATATGCGTTGCTGTGGGTGCTACATCGTCCGCGTTGGGATCGATGAAACCAGTGATGATGTCGCTTAAGCGTGCTTCTTCAGCAAGGAACTTGTCGTATTGCGCTAACAACGAGTTAATTGCTTCTGGATATTCAGCTACGGCAGTTTGTACCGCGTAGATACCTTCTTCAATACGTTTAGCAATTTTGATCTCGCCTTCACGAGTCAATAGCTCAACAGTACCCATCTCACGCATGTACATGCGTACTGGATCGGTAGTACGACCGATTTCAGATTCTACAGAAGCAAGCGCTGCGGCTGCGGCTTCTGCGGCATCGTCATCAGGTGCAGTGGTATTTTCTGCCATCAATAGGTCATCTGCATCAGGTGCTGTTTCTAGCACTTGAATACCCATGTCATTGATCATTTGAATAATATCTTCAACCTGATCTGAATCCACAATATCTTGTGGTAAATGATCATTTACTTCGGCATAGGTCAGGTAACCTTGTTCTTTACCTTTAGCTACAAGAAGTTTTAATTGTGATTGAGGGGATTCCATAGAATACTTCCACTCCGGTGACGTGGTTCAAAGATACAGACGCAAAAGCACTGCGCAAACAAAGCAGTATAGTGCTAAACGGTGCTTTTTTCTACTTATTGGTATAATTATTGTGGTCAAAATGCGCATAATTATAACGCTTATCACGTTATATTAGGCGAAAACTTTCAACTCAGCGTTCTGAACCGATTTAATTCGGCTCTTTTTGTTAGATCTTAAATGGGGCTTAATGAATCATATTTCAAGCCATTATGATGATTTTAATTCATCTAAAATGCTTTTATACTCCAAACGCTCAGATTTAGTCAGACCACCTTGCGCTATTTTTAATTGTAGCTCACCGAAACGTTGTTCGATGACTTGCGTCGAAAGAACAAATAAAGTATCGAAAAACTCAGCTTCAACCGCGTCATCTGCGCCATGATCCCAAACCGCCAGTTTTATCAGTGCTTTCTGCTCTGGGGTATCACGCCAATATTCTAATAATTGTGCTGTACTTATTTGATCGCTACTGTTTGTTTGTGCTAACAATTTTAATAAAATATTGATGCCAGGTAATTTTAATTGCGGTAAATCATCGAATATTGGTAGGTTAAAACCAATGTGCGGATTTTGCAATAATAAACCAATCGCACGACGTATCGGTGTTATTTGCATCGCTTTTTTAGTTGGTTTCGTCGTTGCTACGGTTGCAAACAGTTTATTTAGCTTGGTTTCGTCCCAGCCTAAGAAACGCGCCAGTTTTTTCAATACGATGCCACGGTAGAAACCATCAGGCATTTTTTCAATCAGCGGTTTGGCTTGGCTGGCTAATTTACTGCGTCCGGCATCAGTATGAGTTTCAATATCTTGACTTAAACGCGCAAATAGAAAATCGGGTAAGGTTTGCGCATCTTTAAACAGTTGCTCAAGTGCTTCTTTACCTTGGTTGCGGACCAGTGAATCAGGGTCTTCGCCATCGGGTAAAAATACAAAGTTGAGTTCTTTACCATCACGTAATTGCGGCAAGGCATTTTCCAGTGCGCGCCAAGCTGCATCACGACCGGCTTTATCGCCGTCGTAACAACAAATTACTTGATTGGTATTGCGGAACAAAGTCTGCATCTGATCGCCAGACGTTGAAGTACCTAGTGACGCTACAGCATAATCAATGCCGAACTGC
The DNA here is from genome assembly GCF_002836355.1 of Moritella sp. Urea-trap-13. Taxonomy (NCBI): domain Bacteria; kingdom Pseudomonadati; phylum Pseudomonadota; class Gammaproteobacteria; order Alteromonadales; family Moritellaceae; genus Moritella; species Moritella sp. Urea-trap-13. The sequence goes on along the minus strand of NZ_PJCA01000037.1, from coordinate 210,369 downwards.
GCCAATGCCACGACGTCCATATAACCTTCAACCACGACAATTTGTGGTATTTCTTTATATGCTTGGCGTACTTCGTATAAGCCATAAAGCTCTTTACCTTTATGGAAAATCGGTGTTTCCGGCGAGTTCAGGTATTTGGGTTTTTCATCGGTAAGTACTCGACCACCATAACCAATCACCCGGCCCCGCTTATCGCGGATCGGAAACATCACGCGTTCACGAAAACGATCGTAACGACGAGATTGATTTTCGTTCTCGGTCAATACACCTGTGGTGAGCAGCTGTTCTTCGGTATGTTTGTCACGGCCAAAGCGTTTTAAGACGTTATCCCAACCTGGGGCAGCGTAACCAATGCCGTATTTAGCAATCACTTCTGCAGTCAAACCACGTTGTTTTAGATAGTCGTTAACAACTTTTTTGTTTGGATGCTCTTTTAATTGATATTGATAAAAGCGCGTGACACTTTCGAGTAGTTCATAATAATCTTTACGCTCGGGTGCTGTCGGGCCGTTATTATTGCCACCTTCTTCTCTGGGAACAGTAACACCGTAAAAGCCCGCTAGATCTTCAATCGCTTCGACAAACTCAAGGTTGTCGTATTCCATTAAAAAACCAATGGCGTTACCGTGCGCACCACAACCAAAGCAATGATAGAACTGCTTATCTTGGCTGACGGTAAAAGAAGGGCTTTTCTCATTATGGAACGGGCAGCAAGCCTGGTAGTTTTTACCTGCTTTTTTAAGCTTTACGCGTTTTTCAACGATATCAACGATATCAGCGCGACCTATCAAGCCATCGATAAAGTCGCGAGGTATTCTACCGGCCATATGTACCTAATTAATGAGTGTGAGGATGATTAACTATTAACAATAGTAAGGACAATTACAGTAAATAAATGACTCTAGTGTGGGTAAATCAGTTATGTACTGGCATCGTTATACGATTAGGATTATCAGTTTTATGAGTCCTGAAAGCAAACAAGCCGTGACTCTAGGAGTTCACGGCTTGTTCATAGGCGTTATCTTCAGTAGATTAAGTCAGCGACTTGCTCAGTGGGATAAGCCTAAATGCATACAGTAGTTATACTAATCTGGGATTAGTATAAACGTACGCGACGTGCATTTTCACGAGACAGTTTCTTAGCTAGACGCTTAGATGCTGCTGCTTTAGCACGTTTACGAACTGTAGTAGGTTTTTCGTAATGCTCACGACGACGTACTTCAGATAAGATACCTGCTTTTTCGCAAGAGCGTTTGAAACGACGTAGAGCAACGTCAAACGGTTCGTTTTCACGTACTTTAATTACTGGCATGTTTGCTTCCAACCTATAGGTTAAATGGTTCCAAGTTATCTGGAACCTAAAAATATTTTTATAGTAATACTATAAAAATGGTGTCGAATTGTACTCTAAAACCCGATTACATGTAAAGACTAATAACTTGGTGTTAGGGAAATAAGCATCATTTGGCGCTGGAGAAAAAGACGTTGCACAGGTACTATTGTCGAGTCATGTTTAAGGTGAATGAATAAAATGCGCGTAATAGGAATAGAAACATCATGTGATGAGACCGGCATTGCAATTTATTGTGATGAACAAGGGCTAATGGCTCATCAACTTTATAGCCAAGTAAAACTGCATGCCGATTATGGCGGTGTAGTACCGGAATTAGCGTCACGTGATCATGTGCGTAAAATTATTCCACTGATTAAAGCCGCATTAGTAGAAGCGGGTTGTACGAAAGATGATATTGACGGAATTGCTTATACCACGGGCCCTGGTTTAGTCGGTGCGTTAATGGTGGGAGCAACGGTTGGTCGTAGTCTCGCTTATGCATGGGATGTTCCGGCATTAGGTATTAACCATATGGAAGGTCATATGTTAGCGCCGATGTTAGAGGAGGAAACGCCAGACTTTCCTTTCTTAGCAATGTTGGTATCGGGCGGTCACACGCAAATAGTTCGTGTTGATGGTCTTGGTCAATATACTTTGTTAGGCGAGTCAGTTGATGACGCGGCTGGTGAAGCATTTGATAAAACAGCGAAACTGCTGGGTTTAGATTACCCAGGTGGACCACGCTTATCGGCATTGGCTGATAATGGTGTAGCAGGGCGTTATAAGTTCCCGCGTCCAATGACAGATCGCCCTGGTTTAGATTTTAGTTTCTCAGGCTTAAAGACATTTGCAGCGAATACTATTGCTAAAGAAAGAAAACTAGCAGAAGACGCAGGTGCAGATGGTATTGATGAGCAAACTCGTGCCGATATCGCGTTTGCATTCCAAGACGCTGTGGTTGATACCATTTCCATTAAACTAAGACGAGCAATCAAAGAAACTGGCATTCGACGTCTGGTTGTTGCTGGTGGTGTGAGCGCGAATAAATACTTGCGCATCAAATTAGCGGAAATGATGGTGAAGCAAAACGGTGAAGTTTTCTATCCGCGTATTGAGTTCTGCACCGACAATGGCGCGATGATCGCTTATGCCGGTCTGCAGCGTTTACGTCACGGTGGTGATGACAGCTTAGAGATCAACGCGCGACCACGTTGGCCATTAGATCAAATGGATGCGATATAAGTCATAACTATTTGATTTTTTAGTTGTCATATCTACCAATATGGGTAAATGTGAACAACATAAACCAGACTATCGGTAGGTAGTCTGGTTTTTTTATAACTGCGATTAGGTGGCGCGAGCATATTTAGCAATATACTATTTTGAATTATAATACGATATATTATGTTAACACTTTTTAGGGATAGATTAATTATGAGAGTTGCAGCATTAAAAATGACCGTGGCAGCGGGTATAATGGCTTTATTATCAGCATGTTCGAGTCAAACTAACATTGATAGTGATCTGGACATTAGTGGCGCACCGGATTGGGTGAATATCGGTACGCAAACCGTTGATAACGATTCTGGGCGTTTATTACACGGTGTGGGCATGTCAAATGGCATCGCTGACCAATCCTTACAAAAATCTGTCGCTGATAATCGTGCTCGTGCTGAAGTTGCGCGTATCCTCGCAATCTCTGTTGATGCGATGCAGGCCGATTATACGGCGGCAGCAAATGGCGAAGTCAGTGCCAATGTTGAACGTGAAATTAAATCAAAAACCAAACTTGCGTTGAATGGCGTCAGAATTATTGGTCGTTGGAAAAATCCAGATAATGGCGATATCTATGCCTTTGCTGAATTAGACCTGTCTGATTTGGACGCTGCAATTAAACGTGCGACGGCGTTAACACCACAGCCGTGATCTTATTGAATAAGTATTTGTTAATTGTATTAAATTTAAGAAAGGAAATTATCAATGAATAAGTTGTTAAAATTAGTATTAGGTTCGGTTTTAGTCTCGACGTTATTAGCTGGTTGTAGTACTTCTGTTGAGCGTGTTGATGCTGGTCAAACGGTAGATTTAAGCGGCGCGTGGAACGACACTGACTCACAAATGGTAGCGCAAGAAATGATCAGTGATGTGTTAGCACGTCCTTGGTATAACAAGTTCACCGCAAAAACTGGTCAATCACCGTCCGTTATCGTCGGCACCGTGCGTAACTTAAGCCATGAACACATCAATACCAAAACCTTTGTGAATGAAATGGAACGCGAGCTAATTAATAGCGGCCAAGTTGAGTTTGTCGCATCAAGTGACGAGCGTTCGGAGATCCGTGAAGAGCGTATTGACCAAGACTTAAATGCCACTGAATCAACCCGTAATGCAGCAGGCCAAGAACAAGGCGCTGACTTTATTCTGAAAGGTCAGATCAATACCATTATTGATACTGCAGATAGCGAACAAGTACGTTATTACCAAGTTGATTTAAGCCTCATTAGCCTAGCGGATAATCGCAAGGTATGGGTAGGTCAGAAGAAACTGAAGAAATTAGTGTCTAACGGTAAACTACGTTATTAATAGGTTGTGATGAAAGCTGTATTAACATTTTTACGTTCGCGTCGTTATCTCGCTGTTATTGGGTTTAGTTTATTGCAAGGTTGTTCAATGCAGCAGCATCAACTCAATGATTTGGCCCAAACATTAGATAATGGCAATGCGAGTCAAGTATTGACCGAAGTTGCGCAACGGGAGTACCCGGAGCGCGATCTTGCCCAATATAAACTCACACTCGGTTTATTGCGTGCTGTGAATGGCGATTTTGCTGGTGGCATTAATGAATTGCAGGCCGCGAAAACGGAAATTAACCAACTGCAAGCGCTCAGTGTTAGTGAAAACATTGGTGCGGTAACAGTTAATGAAACCTTACGCAGTTATACCAGTACCGCCAGTGAACGGATGTTATTACAGCAACTATTGATTTTATCTTACTTGATGGAAGATGATCTTGATGGTGCGCGGGTTGAAGTATTGCAAATGCAAGAATTAGCCAAAAGCTTACCGGAAAGTGGCCTGTCAGGACTAGTATCAAGTAGTTATTACTTGGGTGGTTTGGTGTATGAGCTCGGTGATGAAACCGATAGCGCCATGATCAGTTATCGCCAAGCTTACCAAGTAATGCAAACCAGTGAAGCCTCGATACCGCGGGTATTGCAAGACAGCTTGTTGCTCGCGTCGAAGCAGTTAGGTCTCAGATCTGAACATGATAAATATGTTCAGAAATTTGGTCATGACGTCAAGCCGCTCGCTCGTAATAAAAGCCAGTTGGTTTTGGTGTACTGGGGCGGCGTTGTGTCGGCAAAGCAACAGCAATACATGAGCGTATATGCACCAAGTTTGGGTTACAACATTTCCTTGGCGCTACCTTACTATGCCAAGAATTATGTCAAACCGGTACCTTGGCGTTTTAGCGTATTAGGAAAAACTGCTGAAACTGAAATTTTTGATGATGTAAATTTATTAGCTCGTGCTGATCTCGAGGCCGAATCGGCAGCGATTTATGCCGCGGCATTAGCACGGGTTATCATCAAACAAACGGCATTACACGAAGTGCAAAAAAAGGACGAGGACGGATTGGCGACCTTGTTATTGAATATTACCAGTATGATCAGCGAAATGGCGGATGTACGTAGTTGGAATATGTTACCGGCCAGTATTCAAGTTCAACGTTTGACACTGGATGCGGGCACTTATTATTTACAGCAACCGAGCCTAACCCAAGGTTTATCTGTTACCGATGTTGCGCCGATAATTCCAGTATTAACGACACCTGAGTTAGTCGCGCCTGTGTTGATTAATGCCACGGCGAGTATCTCTGATGATATCGCAGATAGTGCTGACGAGTCTGACAACGGCTTAAGTTTACCGCCGTCGAATACGGCGTTAGCGGATGCTGCTACCAACTCAGATGCTATTAGCTCCAATACTAATAGTTCTGATCGTATCAACTCAGATACGATTAGCCCAGAGTCAGTCGCGATGACCAATATTGGCCATCTTCCAGCTGTTACTGTGGCGGCGGCGCCTTTGTTGTTAAAACCAGGGCAAACCGTTTTACTGTTTTATTCGAGTGCGGCTAAAAAAGCATATACCCCCTTATCACCTTAGTTATTCCTAAGCTGCTTGCCCAATGATTTAAATATGGGCGGGCGCTTAAGTCTCGGTTTGTTACAGGACACGACAACATGATCAATAAATTTTTTTCGACCAGTTTAATCTCTGCCGCTGCTATCTTGATGAGTGCATGTAGCAGTACCCCAGAACGACCTACTTGGTTAGATGGGGCTGATGTTAACTATCCTGAAAACGTTTATTTAACCGCTTCAGGACAAGCGAAAACCAGCAGTGTTGCCGATAACCGCGCATTAGCTAATTTAGCCAAGATATTCGAAGTATCGATTGCCGATGACAGTATTGATTTTAGCGAAGCCAGTATTAGTCAGAGCAATGCTAGTGGTACTACGGTTCGTCAGGTTGATAACAAGCAAACCTTATCACGCTTTGTAAATACCCAAGCTCAGCAAGTGCTACAAGGCACCAGTATTGTTGAGCGTTGGCAAGATCCAGAGACGGGTCAGCAGTCGAGTCTCGCAGTGATGAAGAAGGCGCCTGCCGCGGCATTATTCATGCAATCGATACGTGCTGCAGATGAGCAAACTAGCGCTGCAGTGAAGTATGCCGAGCAACAAGCACCAAACCCACTGATTGCCCTTAGTGCATTAGAAAGTGCGCGTGAGCGTCAAATTACGCGCTTAAATGATAATAATAACCTGCGTGTAGTGACTGGCAACGATGTCAATGTGGAGTATTCGGTTGAAACCTTAACTCGGATGATTAAAACGCGTTTAGCGGCATTATCTTTTGCTACGTCAGCAACCGATGAGCAAGCGTTACTGTCCCTGCAAAGCGGCGCTGCTGAAGTGGGCGTACAGCTTAAAGATGATAGCCAATACAAATTAGTCTTAACCTTAGATAAAGGCGCGGTAGAGCAACACCAAGCGTGGTATTGGTTACGTGGCAACATTGTCTTGAATGTCATGGATGGTAGTAAGAGTATCGCTAATCAACGCTGGCCATTTAAGATCTCGGCGCAAAGCGAACAATTATTAGAACAGCGACTTGCGGTTAAACTAAGCACGGAGCTGCCGGGTTATGTTTATCAAGTATTAACTCCAGAAATGTAAGTCAGTTTTACTTCTTACCTCTACCGCTTAGTCTGACTCGTTTTTAAGATATAAAAAAGCCAGCCCTGATAAATCAGGGCTGGCTTTTTATTACGTTACGTTAAGGCAATAACGCTTAGTTCATGCCGTAACGTTTTAGTTTCTTCCGAAGAGTACCACGGTTGATGCCCATCATCACAGCTGCACGGGTTTGGTTACCGCGCGTATACTGCATAATGATATCTAGCATTGGCGCTTCAACTTCTGCTAGTACCAAGTCATAAAGGTTTTCTACGTCTTGGCCGTTTAATTGTGCAAGGTAATTTCGTAGTGCTTGTTGGACAGAATCACGTAATGGTTTCTGTACAATTTGCTCAGCTTGTTGCACGGTTGCAGAAGTTGTTAAGGCACTAGGAGCCAGATTTTGTTCAAACATATATTGCTCTTCTCGTTAGCTTAAATCATCAAAATATTTCATTAATGCAAGGTGTTGTTCCACAGAACTGTCCAATGCATTAAAGCTTTTACGAAACTCAACACCATTAGTCTGGTGTTGTATGTACCAACCGACGTGTTTGCGCGCAAATCGAACGCCTTTAAACTCACCGTAGAACTGGTGTAGGTTTTCGACATGTTGCAAAATGACTCGGCGAACTTCATCAGCAGTTGGTACGGGTAATTTTTCACCTGTTTTAAGATAGTGATTTATTTCCCGAAAAATCCAAGGATTACCTTGAGCTGGACGTCCGATCATCAGACCGTCAACACCCGTGTACTCAAGTACCTGTTTAGCTTTTTCTGGGCTATCGATATCACCATTTGCGATCACAGGTATGCTAATGCTAGCTTTAATCGCTTTTATAGTGTCGTATTCTGCCATGCCCTTGTACAGGCAAGCGCGAGTACGACCATGAACCGCGAGGGCTTGAATTCCAGCTTGCTCGGCGATTTCAGCTATCTCTACACCGTTGCGATTTTCTGGATCCCAACCGGTACGTATTTTTAGTGTTACTGGTATATCGACCGCGTTTACTACCGCGTCCAAGATCCGTTTCACTTGTTCTGGGTGTTGCATCAATGCAGAACCGGCAAATTTCTTGTTCACTTTTTTCGCCGGACAACCCATGTTGATATCAATGATCTGCGCACCATTTTTTACATTGTGCTGCGCGGCCGCGGCCATCAACTCTGGATCTGCTCCTGCTATTTGCACGGAGCGGATCCCAGTTTCGCCAGCATGATCCATGCGCTGTTGCGATTTTTCTGAAGACCAAACTCGAGGGTTACTCGATAACATCTCTGACACAGCCATACCAACACCCAAATCACGACAAAGTTGACGGAAAGGACGATCGGTTACACCAGCCATTGGAGCCAAGAATAATTGGTTATCCAGAAGATAAGGACCTATTTTCATCTGTTGCGGCTCATTTGCTCTAAGGCGGCGTATGTTACGCATTTTTCACCCGAGTTAAAAGGTTAATAATTAGACTATTGAATATTTTTTTAGTTAAAATCATTAAATAGTCTAAAAAACACCTCTAAATCAAATTATAACCACAGATAATCTAGCTAAAATGCTTATTATGCAATTTTCATTGAGGTTAAATGAGAAATTGAGATAGCGTGTATTTTAGCCTGATTAATTACCGTTCGCACGTTTTTTACGTGTTTACTGTTTAATTAATCTACACAAGCCTGATTTTTGCATTTGCTTATGTAGATTAAACAGTATGGGTAATATTATTTGATTTGGCCGTTTAATCGCGCCCACTCATCAGACAGCGTTGGTTCATCCATGATGCAGTGTTGACGATAAATTTCGTTCAATTCTGCTGCTTGATGATCCAAAATACCAGATAATGCTAGTTTGCCACCTGGTTTTAAGAAGCTAACGATAAGCCCTGATAGCTCACGTAGCGGTGCTGCAAGGATATTTGCAACCACGACATCGGCTTTGATACCTTCAGGTTGATCTGCAGGTAAGTACAATTCGATTTTATCAGCAACACCATTACGTTCAGCGTTATCACGACTTGCTAAAATAGCTTGTGGGTCGATATCAACACCAATTACACGCTTGGCGCCTAATTTAAGTGCTGCGATTGCTAAGATGCCAGAACCACAACCGAAATCGACAACTGTTTTGCCTGTTAGGTCTTGGCCATCTAACCATTTAAGGCACAATGCTGTTGTTTGGTGAGTACCTGTACCAAATGCTAAACCGGGATCAAGCATCACGTTAACCGCATTTTCATCCGGCACTGGACGCCAGCTTGGGCAGATCCATAGGCGCTCGCCAAACTGCATTGGGTGGAAGTTTTCCATCCATTCGCGTTCCCAGTCTTTGTCTTCTAGGATTTCTAATTTGTGGCGGAAATCTGGACCTAATACCTTGGTTTTTGCTAAGAAGGCTAAGATTGGCTGCATATCTTTATCAGCGTCAAATAGACCTGTTACATCTGTATCACCCCAAAGCAGTGTTTCACCCGGAAGTGGTTCAAAGATAGGCGTATCTTGTGAGTCCATAAATGTGACCGCACTTGCTCCTGCGCCAGATAGCATATTACCTATCTTCTCAGCTGTTTCTTCGTTAGCATTAATTTTTAATTGGATCCAAGGCATCTATTTTCTCTCAGTTATTTCGTGGGCATAATTGTACGCATCTAAGCTATAAGACACCATCGGTTAATGGTAATTAAATGCAAATTTACAGTTTTTATTGTCTTACCCCTGTCTCGTACAGGCGTTCAATTGACCGTTTGTTAGCAAGCTGTTATTGAAATTAGTCTAATTCTGACGTAGTTCTCGATAAATTTATGCGTTATCATTTGGTTTTTGTTATGCATTGTCGTTCTTATTAGGCTATTTTTAGAGTATAAACTCTACTATCGGCTATTCAGATATAAAAATGACGGTGTGTACAGTTATTGACAATATTATCCATCGCTGTTTAATTATTTGATATTAATAGCTTAGTTCGTTATTCAATTAATGTTGATGGACTATTCCACAACGGCGTGATCTTAGGAATAAGTAATGAAAATAGTTTTTTATGGCGTTATTACGGCTATTGCGTTGAGTTGTAATGTGCAAGCCGCCGCTATCGATTTTTCTACCGCTTGGTATCAAGTGGCGCAGAAAAATGATGCCCTACAGGCAAAAAAAGAAGAAGTGAAATATTCGCAAGCATTACAAGATGCAGCCAAGTCGCTGTATTTACCGAACGTTGATATTACCGGTTCGTATACCCATTTTGATAAGCCTATTTCGGTAGATACACCACCTGTGGGAAATTTCATCCCTTCTTTTAATGTCCCGTTAACCAATCAGAACTTTGCTCATTCGTCATTGAATGCAGTGTTACCTGTGTACACCGGTGGCCGTATTACCGCTGCGCAAGACATACGTCAAGCGCAAGTGGATGAGGCGCAAAGTAACTATAACTTAGCCACACGCGCTACCTTTACCCAGTTGGTGCAGTATTACTTTGGCGTGGTGTTAGCAGAACAAGTTTATCAAGTGCGCCTCGATGCGGTAGATGCGTTAGCCGACCACCTAAATCATGCGGTGAAGTTTGAACAACAAGGCCAGATCGCTAAAGTCGAACGGTTAATGGCGCAAGTGTCATTGGATAAAGCCCAAATTGAAGCGCAAAAATCCCTGCGTGATTATGAAATTGCCAAGCTGGCGTTAACCAAAATGCTCAAGCAGCAAGACTCGGTATTGCCGACCACGCCGTTATTTGTCAATAACAGTGTTACCTCGGTGACGCCGTATTTAACTAAAACCTTAACCGACCATCCCGGTATTGCCATCTTAAATGCCAAACGTGAGCAAGCGAAAGGCATGGTGGACATGGCATCAGCCAAGCATTTACCTGAGGTCATGCTATATGGTAATTATAATTTATATAGCGATGATTCTGCGACCGGGGAGTTATTACCGGAATGGATGGTGGGTGTTGGCGTGCGCATTCCGATTATAGAGCGCTCGGGTACTTCACAAGAAGTGGTGGCAGCAAAAAGTTCGGTACGTCAGGTGAATTTATTACAAATGCAAATGCAGCAAGACTTATCGATTCTGGTGGAAAAAACCTATGCAGAAATGAGTCAGGCATTGGAAGAATATAATTCCTTGGCATCCAGCCAAGCATTATCAGAAGAGACCGTGGTACTGCGTCAAAAAGCGTTTAGCCAAGGTTTATCAACCTCACTGGAAGTGGCTGATTCACAACTATATGCCACCAGTATTCGGGTTCAGCGTCTGTCTGCAAGCTATAACTATGTCAAATCACTGGCACAATTATTATCTGTGAGTGGCGATATCGACCACTTCATGGACTATCTACAAATCAATGGTATCGAGGTTAAATAAATGAGTAACGTTAAAAAAGGCATCATTGCGGTAGTCGTATTAGTTGTTATTGGCTGGTTAGTATTTGAATTTAATAAGGCTTATGAGCCGAAAAATATTTTGTTACAAGGCCAGATTGAAGCCGAGCAATATAATGTATCTTCTAAGATCCCGGGACGCATTGCGTCAGTGGATGTGAAGAAAGGTGAGCAAGTGAGTCAAGGGCAATTAATTTTTTCGTTAGCGAGTCCTGAATTAGATGCCAAACTGGTGCAAGCAAAAGCCGGTCGTTCAGCGGCAACGGCGATGCGCGAACAAGCTGAAACGGGTGCCCGTGAGCAACAAATTATCGCCGCTAAAGATCAGTGGAAAAAAGCCCAAGCCGCAGCGCAGTTGATGGATAAAACCTATCAGCGTGTGGATAACCTCTATAATGACGGGGTATTGCCAGAACAAAAACGCGATGAAGTCTATACCAAATGGCAGGCGTCGAAGTATACCCAAAATGCGGCTTACCAAGGTTACCAAATGGCGAGAGAAGGCGCGCGCAAAGAAACCAAGCAAGCGGCGATAGAACAAGAGCGTATGGCCCAAGGTGTGGTGACGGAAGTCGAGTCATATACCAAAGATACTAAGCAATATGCTCTGCGTGATGGTGAAGTGGTGCAGATCTTATTGAAAGAAGGTGAATTAGCGCCAACGGGTTTCCCGGTAGTGAGTATTGTCGATATCAACGATAGCTGGGCAGTATTTAATATTCGTGAAGACTTATTACCACGATTGAAAAAAGGCACGTTATTAACCGCGCGTATCCCAGCATTGGGTCACGCGATGCATCAATATCAAGTTACACACATTGCGGTGATGGGTGATTATGCGACTTGGCGTTCGACCGATAATGCTAAAGGCTTTGATTTACGCACGTTTGAGATTGAAGCAAGACCGGTTAAGCCAATTGCGGATCTGCGTGTGGGTATGAGCGTCCTTGTTGAGCTGGCGCCGTCAGCCACTGCGCAGTAAGTTGGTTGATGATGAGTTCATTTATTACTCAGATTAAAGCCGTTTGGCAGCGTGAGAACAAGTTGATATTGGCATCGAAATGGCAATTATCACTGGTGACTTGGCTGCCATTAGCTTGCATGTTATTGATCTACGCTATTTTTTCGCAAGGCATTCCACGCGATCTGGCGGTGGCGGTTGTTGATCAAGACCATAGCCGACTATCGCGTAACTTGGTGCGCTATATTGACGCCAATCCAGCACTTGCCGTAACCAGTCAGTTGACCAATCTTGCTGAAGGTAAAGCCTTGATGCAACGTGGAGAGGTATATGCAGTTGTGCACATTCCACGTGACTTTGAGAAACACATCTATCTGGCGATGACGCCGGAAGTCAGTACTTTTTACAATGCCCAGTATGTATTAATTGGTAAATTAGTTTCGTCGAATATGGCGAAAACCTTTGGCACTTTTACGGCGCAAATTGATGCAGTAAAAACCTTAGCAACAGGGGGCAATCTGGCCTTGATTAAAGGGGCTGTTGCGCCTATTTCGACTCAGGTTAATCCACTTTATAACGTTTCAACTAACTACGTACCTTTTTTGGTGACGGCGGCGGTGCCAGCGTTATGGCAGATTTTTGTGCTGGTATCGGTATTGTTAGCGTTTGGCTCGGAATATAAAAACAATAGCCAAGGGAGTTGGTTCCAACGGGCTGATGGCTCAGTGATGAGTGCCGTGGTGGGTAAATTATTACCTTACACCTTGCTGTCTACCGTGCATGGTTTGTTGTTTTTAACCTTCTTCTACGGTTACTTGAGTATGCCGATGCATGGCAACTGGGGGTACTTATTGTTAATCCTAGTGATGGCGGTATTGGCTGGGCAGGCTATCGCCCTATTTATCTTCACGTTGACGATGAATCTAACCCAAGCCATTAGTATGGGGGCGGCTTATTCTGCGCCAGCGTTTGCCTTTATCGGGGTGACATTCCCTGCTGAAAGCATGCCGCAACTCGCTCAAATATGGCGAGCTCTATTACCCATCAGCCATTATATGCAGTTACAGATAGGTCAGGTAAATTATGGCCAGAGCTTTATGGTGTTGCTGCCGCAATTAATGGCCCTAGGGTTATTTACATTAACCTTCGTGGTGGCGATAGCGCGTATTAAGCGTCATCGTGATAATGCATTGTTAACTGAGCATAGTGCGATCTCAACGGGGCATGAAGATGAATAAATTATTGGCACTTGTGGTACTGGAAATTAAAAGTATTTTCGCCGACCGCAGTATTTTATTGACCATGTTTGGCGGTATTATCATGTACTCGATCTTGTACCCGTTACCGTATTCTCAGCAGGTATCAAGAGATGCCGAAATTGTGGTGATTGATTACGATCGCAGTTCGGTGAGTCGTGAGTTGATCCGCATGGTTAACGCCACACCGGATGCACATGTTACTGGTCAGGTGGATTCGGTACGCGATGCCGAAGCGTTAATTGAGCAAGGGGAAATTAAAGGTTTTTTGATTATTCCTCAACATTTTCGTCGTGATTTACTCATGGAAAAGGCGGTAACCTTATCGCTCGGTGGTGACGCCAGCTACTTTATGACTTACTCGACGATTGCCTCGGGTATTCTTAAAGCGGGGGGCACCTTGTCAGCGAAAATTAAAGTGGCGAGGCTAACGGTCGATACAGAAAATATGCTGTTAGCTAAGCAGCAATGGCAACCCGCCTCGTTAAACCTACAGCCGGTGTTTAATCAGGTAAACGGTTATTTAGATTATGTGGTGCCAGCGGTATTTATTTTGATCTTGCAGCAAACGCTATTAATCGTCAGCGGTATTTTATCCGGCAGTCAGAATGAACGCTCACGCGCCAAAGAACAGGGTTACTGGTTAACTGCCTCGCCGACATTATTATTATTGGCGCGTTGTCTGGTGTTTTTAAGCCTGTATTTGGTGTTTAGTTTGTATTATTTTGGTTTTGCATTGGATATGTATGGGGTTAATCGACTCGCTGCTGCGTTGGATATTCTCCAGCTATTAGTGCCGTTTCTATTGGCTGTGGTTTGTCTTGGCGTAGCGTTAGGGCAATTGTATAACCAAGCGGAAACGGCGACGCAGGTGATTTTATTCAGCTCAATGCCGGTATTGTTTAGTAGTGGTTTTGTGTGGCCGGTAAGTGAGATGCCAACTTGGCTGGTGGCTATTTCACAATTATTTCCCAGCACTGCAGCGATCCAAGGCTTGTTACAGTTAAATCAGATGGGTGCTGATTTTGAGATGGTTAGTCATTTTCAAACCCAGTTATTAATCCAAGCATTTGGTTATGCTTTGTTAGCGGTTATTTTAATAGGTTACAAACAGCGAAAATATCGCTTGAGTGCGGTTTAATATTATTGATTAAATAATAACGTGATTAACTCGCGTTGTAGCGATTTAGCTTCCATACTTTACTGGTAGAACAGCGTATTTCATGGAGGCTGAAATGAGTATGGCAACCAAAGTTGGCCAGTTCTTAGCTAGTCACAACATCGATTTTAGTTTAGTTAAACATCGTCACACCGCCAGTTCATTTAATTCTGCGCTATCGGCGCACGTCCCCAGTTCACAAGTCGCCAAAGCGGTGATTTTACGTGATATTGGTGGCGATTATTTAATGGCGGTGGTGCCGGCAAATAAGCATGTATTAATTGGTGAAATTAATCGGCAAACTGGTAAGCAATATTATTTACTGGCAGAGCATGAATTAGCGACACTGTTTCAAGATTGTGAACCAGGGGCAATACCCTCACTCGGGCAGATCTACGGTATGGATATGTTGGTGGACGATATGTTGTTCGAGCAAGAGCAGCTATTTATGGAATCGGGCGATCACATGAATCTGATTAATTTAGATAAACGCCAGTTTGGTAAAGCGATGGGCAGTTTACCACATAGTCATATAAGCGGTTATAGCTTTAAAGAAGGCCCTTTGTTCGAACGTCGTGATATTTAAATACTGTCGGGGATAGCAAAGTAGAACGTAATAAAAATGGGAGCCACATTCGGCTCCCATTTTTGCTTTATCACTTGTTCTTTATTATTAACAGTTAGCTTGCTGCTGGTGTTGGATTACCTTGTACATGCAAGTCTAATTGTGGATAAGGGATGGCGATGCCAGCTGCATCTAGCGCCAGTTTAAGCTCTTCTTGCATGCTGAAATAAGCACCCCAGTAATCGGCCGTTTTCACCCAAGGACGCACGGCGAAGTTAACTGATGAATCAGCCAACTCTAAAATACCCACTGTGTGTGCAGGATCTTCTAGGGTAAATTCATTGTTGTTGATTACTGCAGTTAAGATTGCTTTAGTCTGTTTAATGTCCGCGTCATACGATACGCCAACCACAAGATCTAAACGACGTTTACCCAATGCCGAATAGTTAGTAATTGTGCCATCCATGATTGCTGCATTGGGTGCAATAATCACTTTATTATCGGGTGTGATCAAACGTGTTGAGAAGATAGTGATTTCGTCAACTGTACCTGATACTCCAGCTGCTTCGATGTAATCACCGATACGACAAGGGCGGAAGATAACGATGAGTACACCAGCGGCAAAGTTTGATAATGAACCTTGTAAGGCTAAACCAATGGCTAAACCGGCGGCACCCACAACAGCAACCAGAGATGCAGTTTGCACACCGAACTGACTTAGTGTGGCGATGACCGTGAAGGCAAATACCACACCCCAGGCCATATTACTGATAAACGATGCGACGGTTTTATCAATATTACGTTTTATTAATAAGCTCGCAGTGATTTTTTTCATTACATTGGCAAGGTATTTACCAACCGTAAAGATAACCAATGCAAGCAATATTTTGGTACCGTAAATCGCAGCAAGCTCAGGCGCTTGCTCGAGTAGTTTTTGAAGATATTCCATGGATAAATTCCTATCATTTAGAGTGTTAAATATGCGTGAACTTGCATAGGGTCTTCTAGACCATATTAGTTGGTCTTTTTTGATATGTTACATTATTTCTAATGCATGACAAAGTGCAGCCTATTTAATGCGTTAAAGTCGTAATTTTGGTGCTTATATACACGATCATAATGACGTGACTGTTTATTCTCTACGCTTATCCCTGGTTACTGTGGACGCCTATAGTTAGTCCTTATGAGTGTTTATTGTTGGCGTGTTGCTTGCGCTTCAATCGTCACCGCATCATGGCGCCAATATTCCAGATCGCAATCCAATAATTGACCATGTTGATCATAGTTAACCCGTTCTATATACATGGCGACGCAGCCCGACGTCGCGCGTAATGGCGCCGCGGTATCAGCCACTAATGACGAAGAACGAATACGATAATGGGTCTGTTGATAAAGGGTGTCGTAATGTTGCTGGTAGATATCGGTTAACGATTTAGACAGATCGTGACTGAGTAAGTTAGGAAATCGATTTGGTAATACGTAATTGGTCACCAATACCACCGGCCGTTCATCTAAATAACGAATACGATGAATACGCAGTACGTCGGTTTGTGGTTCGACTTGCAATAGCTGTGCAATATGGTTATCGGCCGGTACTAGCGTGGCACTGATTAATTCTGTTTTCGGTGTGCGCTGCTGACTCAGTGCGAGATTATGAAAGTTAATGGTATTGGTCGGATCATAGCGTAGCGGTTCTGGAGAAATAAACCAGCCGCGGCGATCTTCTCGATAGATTTTACCTTCAGACTCTAATAAAGATAAAGCCTCGCGCAGGGTCACGCGGGTGGTATTGAAATCTTCTGCAAGTTTACGCTCTGACGTTAACTTCTGTCCTGAGGTAAGCTTTTGTCCTGAGGAAAATAGTGAACCCAATTCGATCTGCAGTAAAATTTCTTGTTTAATTTTTAAGTATTGCACTGTTGCCTCTGCTATTAGGAGATTAACCTGCTACTGGGTATGCCTTCTACTGTAGCTGGTCGATGCTTAATTTGAGGTATTACGCGATTATTTTTGGCGCCAAGCTTGGGTTCTTTTATTAATAAATGACGCGACAATTAAATGCGTTATTTTAGCTAATGCGGCGGTGACTAAGATCATCACGGCCATCGCTGCAGCGGCACCTGTTTGTCCAGCATCATCCATATTTAACACTGACACCGAGGCGGGAATGGTATCGGTTGCATATAAAAATACCACGGCAGAGGTGGTGGTTAAGGCATTAATAAACAAATAAGCCGCGATATCCATGATTGCTGGGGCGCAAATCGGCAGGGTAATGACAAAAAATGACTTGTACTGCGGCATTTTAATCGACGCGGAAATGGCTTCAATCTCGGCCGGTAATTGTTTTAATGCCGTTAATGCGGTCATGTGACCGACGGTGTAGTAATGCACCACAGTATTCACTACCAATAAAATCATGGTGGCATATAGGCCATTCAGCGGGTTGTTTATATCGTTGAAAAAGAAGATATAACCTAGACCTAAGACAATACCCGGTACGGCCATCGGAATAATGGTGATCATTTGTAGTAATTGGCGAATAGGGCCAAAGCCACGGCCTTTTTCGATAACGTAAGCACCAATAAAAATGATCACTGTACCGAATACCGCTACCCAGCTGGCTAAGGTCAGCGAATTAAAGTACGGCGTCCAGCCATAGGTACTTACTTCACTAAAGTTATAATTATTAAAGCTTAAAGTTAAATTCCATGGCCAGAATGTGACGAATGACGCGTATATGGCCATGCCAATAATAGTGATGATCGCAACCGCAATGACACTGCAAAATAACAAACAAAGGCCATCGCGTAATTTATGTGGCATTGGTATGTAAGCCACAGAGCGTGAATCAAACAGGTTTTGTTGTTTACGCTGCACATGGCGGTCAATGATAAAGGCCAATACCGCTGGTAATAGTAGTAATACACTGGTCACGGCGCCCATGGCGAAGTTTTGCTGGCCAACCACTTGTTTGAAGATGTCGGTGGCTAATACGTTATAGCTACCGCCGATAACCTTAGGCACACCAAAGTCACACACCACCAGGGTAAATATTAAAATTAAGGTACTAATGATGCCGTATTTTGCACCCGGTAAGGTCACCATGAAAAATGTTTTAACGGGATGATTTTTTAATACGGTAGCGGCTTCATATAAGCGCGCATCGGAGGTACGTAATGAGGTGGTTAAGATCATTAAGGCATGGGGGAAAGTCCAAAATGTCAGGCCAATAGTAATACCGACGATACCGTAAATAGAGGCGCCACCGAGTAATTCTTTGGCAATGCCTTGATTGCCAAATAAGTAAATTAAACTTAAGGCTGGTAGTAGTGATGGCGCTAAGATCGGCGCGGAACCAATAATCTGAAATAAAGTTTTAAATGGCATGCAACTGCGGGTAAGCGCATAGGCATAACTAAATGCCATCACGCCTACGATGACAGTGGTAATGAATCCTACTGTGGCGGTATTCGCGATCGACGCGATCATGGCGCTAGAAGCAAAGTACTCGGTGAAATTAGTTAAACCGATAAAATGACCATCAACGTCTTGGACACTTTTCGCCAGCATGGTGAACATCGGCGCCACAATGAAAAAGCCCATTAACACGGTTAGAATAATTAATATGCTGGCCAAGATCGCGCTATCGCGACTAAAGGAAAGCGTTAATCTTTGCAGGTAATTGGGTGTCGTTAAGTTTTTATTGATGCTTGTGTCCATGTCCATGTCCATGTTAACCCCCTACCGCGGGTGTATTTACTGCTATTGCTGCTGTACTGCCTTTACGTGGGAAGATGTGAGTGAAATCGTCGCTATAACTAATACGGCGGAACTCACCATTGGTTAAGCCTAATTTTCTGACTTCACGGATCGGCACGTCGACCTTGATCATAGGGGCATCCATATTGCCGGTTAATTGGCATTCGGTGCGTACGTAAGTGCCTTGGAATTCCATGGCTTTGATCTGTACTGGCAGGTCTTGGTGGTTATCGCTAAATTGGATATCTTCAGGACGCACGGCTAAATCAAACATGTCACCGCGGTTTAGCGCTTTTTTCGGTTTTGCTAGCAAGGTTTCGGCGATGCGAATTTGCTTATCGCAGATCACTGAACTGGCAATGAAATTCATGTTGCCAACAAACTCGGCAACAAAGCGCGATGCTGGTTTATCGTAAATTTCTTGTGGCGTGCCCACTTGTTCAATCACCCCGTGATTCATCACCACGATACGGTCGGCCATTGCCAATGCTTCTTCTTGGTCATGAGTCACCATAATGGTTGTAATACCCAGCTTACGCTGCAGGGTGCGGATCTCTTCTCTTAAGTGAGTACGTACTTGCGCATCTAGCGCTGATAGTGGTTCATCGAGTAATAATAATCCCGGTGATAACGCTAACGCTCTGGCCAGTGCCACACGTTGCTGCTGACCGCCAGAGAGTTGATTGGGGTATTTAGGCGCAGAGTCTGTTAAACCAATAATGCCTAACCAGTGATTAACTATATCAACAGTTTCTGCGACTGATTTACCTTGGTTGTGTAACCCGACACTAATATTTTCAGCCACGGTTAAGTTGGGAAACAAGGCATAAGATTGAAATACAATGCCGAAATCACGTTTCTCTGGTGGTAAGAAAGTGGTGTCTTTACCGTCTTGTAAAATAACGCCTGATGTGGCTAAGTCGAGACCCGCGATAGCGCGCAGCAGGGTGGTTTTACCACAGCCAGATGGGCCTAAAAAGCAGATGAACTCACCTTGATTGATCTGCAACGAAATATCATTTAATGCAGTGAAACTACCGAATTTTTTAACAAGATTATTGATGTTGAGATACGTGTTCATCTGACTACTCATAAGTTATTTGGACTATACCAGCATGGTAGGCAGGCTAAGTGACAGTTTGATGACAAGTGGTTATTTTTAAATGGGATTTACACTTGTCATGGCTAATTTAATCGTGTGTAGATAGGGGGGAGACTGATTAGTAATATGTTAGAAACGACTAAGCTAGGGGTTATTAATAACCCCTAGCTTAGTGAAATCTGGATGCTTAAATTGCGTGGTTAGCGCTTATTTCACTTCAGATTTTGAATCAAATTTTTCTGACCACGTATGTAATACTGCTTTACGGTCATCGGCCATTTTACTAAAGTCCATTGCGACCATCGCTTCTTGGACATTCGGATAGTTCGTCACTGCTTTACTTACGTCTTTATGACCAACAAGAGCATATGACTCATTATATAATTCGTTGGCTTGTTTTGAGATTGACCAATCAACAACGCGCTTAGCTGCTGCCGATGGTTTTACTAGCCCCACCGCTTCTGACTCCCAACCGATACCGCCGTCTGGCAAGATCACATCCAGTGGTGCGCCTTGGGTTTTTAATTTCGCCCCACGTAAGGCCATAGATACACCAATCGCCACTTCACCCATGCCTGCTTGTACGCAAGGCTTAGAACCTGAATGGGTGTAATGCGCAATGTTATTATTCAGCTTGGTCATATAGCTCCAGCCTTTATCTTCACCCATGGTTTGTAACCAGGCTGATACTTGCATATAACCCGTGCCTGATGAAGCTGGGTTCGGCATGGCGATGTGACCTTTGTAAATCGGTTTAAGCAGGTCATCCCACGATGTTGGCTTGGGTAAATTATATTGTTTAGCGACGTATTCGTTAAAGCAGATGGCATTGAACCAGGCGTCATTGCCATACCATGCTTTGTTTGCTTCAGGGTCGATCATGCTAGTGCGCAGATTCTCGACCCCTTTTGGTGAGTAAGGTTTTAAGATGCCAGCGTTTTTAAGTAATGCCATTGATGAACCAGCTAAACCCCAAACCACTTCTGCACGTGGGTTATTTTTTTCGGCTAATAATTTTGCTGTCATGATACCGGTGGAATCACGTACCCATTTGATATCAATATCAGGGTTTTCTTTTTCAAAGGCAACTTTGTATTTCGCTAATACATCTGTTTCAAAGGCGGTGTAAACCACCACAGCTTCTGCGGCAAATACTGGTGCAGTAAACAAAGCGCCTAGGGCTGCGATAGAACCTATCATCCAACGTTGTTTCATTCGTGTTACTCCAAAAATTATTAACGGTTGATACTGGTCTGTACCAGATTTGTTGGGAATGATAATAGAGTTGTTTTATGACAATAATATGACTGCTTAATGGCAGTTTTATTAATTAAATTATTTGATTTATTTTCATGAGTTAGATTTTTGCTCGAGGTGTTTTTCTTGCATGTTGGCGAATATGAAGCTTTTGTGAATTCTGCTGTGGACCTATTTACCAACCTAGCAATGCACTGCTAGAGTTCTCATCAACTGGTATAGTCCAAATGGAAGCAGAGATGAAAAACGAATATTTATTACTTACACCGGGTCCACTTTCTACTACAACAAGTGTACGAGAAGCCATGCTAAAGGATTGGTGTACTTGGGATGATGAATATAACAAAGACATTGTTGAAGTTATCCGCGCTAAGTTAGTTCAATTAGCAACCCCACAAGCGGGTTATACCAGTGTATTGATGCAAGGTAGCGGTACCGCATCAGTGGAAGCAACAATCGGTAGTGTTATTCCTGCTGATGGTAAACTACTGGTGGTTGATAACGGTGCATACGGTGCCCGTATTGCGCAAATCGCTGATTACTTAAATATTGCTTGTGACGTTATTGCCCCAGGTGAAACGGCGCAACCAAGTATTGCTGAAGTCGAAGCGAAATTAAGCGCCGATGACAGCATTACCCATGTCGCGATTGTGCATTGTGAAACCACAACGGGCATGTTAAATCCGATTGATGAGGTTATTCAGCTAGCGAAGCAACACGGTAAGATCGTTATTTTAGATGCGATGTCGAGTTTTGGTGGCATCCCGCTGGATGTGGCTGAATTAGGCGTTGATTTCTTGATCAGTTCAGCCAATAAATGCATTCAAGGTGTCCCCGGTTTTGGCTTTGTCATTGCCCGTCAAAGTGAACTGGAAAAATGTAAAGGGCTAGCGCGTTCATTAACGCTTGATCTGTATGACCAGTGGCATTGCATGGAAACCAATGGCGGCAAGTGGCGCTTTACTTCTCCTACTCACACAGTGCGTGCATTCTATCAAGCGTTATTAGAACTTGAAGAAGAAGGTGGCATTGCCGCTCGTCATCAACGCTATCAAGAAAATCAAACCACGTTAGTTGCTGGTATGGCGAAACTGGGTTTTGCTACGCTGCTTGATGCGTCATTACATTCACCAATCATCACCTCGTTCTACTCTCCGACACACAGTGATTATCAATTCAAAGAATTTTACGACCGCCTTAAAGAACAAGGCTTTGTTATCTACCCAGGTAAGGTCTCTAACGCTGATTGTTTCCGTATTGGTAATATCGGCGATGTGTATCCAAGCGATATCCAACGCCTGTTAGTAGCGATGGAAACAGCCAAGTATTGGCAAGTTAAATGTTAACTCAATTTTAAATTAATCTTTATATTTGGAAATATTATTATGTCTAACATCGCACCACATCAGTCAGTAAAATTGAATCATGTTCAGTCGGTTATTTTTGACTGGGCGGGCACCATAGTTGATTTCGGTTCATTTGCACCGACGACTATTTTTATTGCGGCTTTTAAGGCGCAATATGATTTTGATATTAGTTTAGCGGAAGCGCGTGTGCCTATGGGGCTGGGAAAATGGGATCACATTAAAGCGGTATCGGAATTACCGGCAGTCGCATCACGCTGGCAGGCACAGTTTGGCACAAGGATCAGCAAGGCTGATATTGATGCAATTTACGAAACATTCATGCCGCTACAAATAGCTAAAGTAGGTGAGCACGCAGACCCAATCCCTCATGCCCTCGATGTGGTGAATGGGCTAAAACAGCAAGGTGTTAAAATCGGTTCATGTTCTGGTTATCCACGCGTGGTAATGGACAAGCTAATCCCGATTGCGGCAGAAAAAGGCTATGTGCCAGATTGTGTGGTGGCGACTGATGATTTAGCTGCTGGTGGCCGTCCTGCACCATATATGGTACTTAAAAACGTCATTGATATGGCTGTCACGGATGTTGGCACTTGTATCAAGGTTGATGATTCCGTACCGGGTATTGAAGAAGGTCACAATGCTGGTATGTGGACTGTGGGTTTATTGTTATCGGGTAATGAAGCGGGTCTAACGCTAGCTGAATACCTAGCTGCAGACGAAGCCACATTACATCAAGCGCGTGAAAAAGCGCGCGACCGTTTTACGCCGTTTAATGCCCATTACCTGATTGATACTATCGCTGATCTACCACAAGTTGTTGCTTATATTGATGCCCGTTTAGCCGCTGGCGAACGTCCATAATAGTGCTGCGCTGACGTCCCTCGTTAGCGCATTTTTTATTTCTAGCGTATGTATCCTTGTTAACCCCCTCAATTTAAATAGAGTGCAGTCATGACGCAACAGCCCAAGTTCCAACCTTTTTGGTTTCAACAAGCGATGGATCTCGAAACTGACTACCGTAATAATGTACCGCCCCAATCACTAATGGCAGATACCGTCGCCGATGTGTGTATTGTCGGTGGTGGTTATACCGGATTATGGACGGCTATTCAGCTCAAGCAGCAGCAACCTAGCCTCGATGTGATGATCATAGAGAAAAGTCTCTGTGGTAGTGGCGCATCAGGGCGTAATGGAGGATGCATGTTAACGTGGTCGACGAAATACTTGTCGATGCAACGTTTATATGGCGAAGCGCAGGCGGTTGAATTAGTCAAAGCATCAGAGCAAGCGGTGGCTGAAATTGAAGCCTTTTGTTTACAGCATAATATTGATGCTGAACTACGTCGTGATGGCACCTTGTTTACCGCCACGAACGCCGCACAAACTGGTGGGTTAGACGCGACATTAGCGGCATTAGATAAACATGAATTAAACAGTTGGCAGGCGTGGCAAGCGCAGAAAGTACAGCGCCATGCTGGTTCTGAATTGCATCAAACAGGACATTTTTCGCCAGTTGCAGCGAGTGTGCAACCAGGTAAATTGGCTCGTGGTTTGAAGCGTGTTGCCGAGCAATTCGGGGTGCGGATTTATGAAAACACGCCGATGTTAGCTATTAAGGATAATTCGCTTAACTCGCTTAGCTTAAGAAATAGCACTAAGGACACCAAGCATAAGGTTGTGATTAATACCCCGCAAGGCACTATCTATGCGACTAAAGCGGTGATGGCATTGAATGCCTGGATGTTAGAGCAATTCCCAAAATTTAAAAATAAAATTGTGGTGGTATCGTCAGATATGGCGATCACTAAACCGATACCCGAAAAGTTAAAAAAGATGGGATTAGTTGATGGTAAAACGGTGCTCGATTCCCGCACCTTTGTACATTACTATCGCAGTACTCCGGATGGTCGCTTGATGTTAGGTAAGGGCGGTAATCACTTCTCTTATGCTAATGCCGTCAGACCTTTATTCAATCAACCAACACGTTATGGCAAGTTACTGCGTCAGTCTTTTGATAAATTATTTCCGACGCTAGTGGATGAAGAATTTGCGGTGACGTGGACTGGGCCTTCTGATCGCTCGGCGACGGGACTGCCATTTTTCGGTAAGATTGAAGAAACAGGTAATATTTATTATGGTTTTGGTTATTCCGGTAGTGGCGTTGGCCAAACTTGGATTGGCGGTAAGATCTTAGCCTCTATGCTACTGGGTAATAATGATAAGTGGAGTCATAACGGTTTAACCAAAGGGCCAAAAGGCAGCTTTCCACCTGAGCCAATTCGTTGGCTAGGCACTATGTTGGTACGTAATGCCATTCGTCGTAAAGAACGCTGTGAAGATAATGCCACGAGACCTTTTTGGTTAGACAAGCAGTTGGCTAAATTTGCCAATGCAGCCGGTAAAGCAGATAAATAATACGGTTATTTACATACAATAAAAATCCAGTCGGCCTATTAAGCGAATACTGGATTTTTATTTTAAGCGATTTATTTAGTTAATATGGCTTAGTTAGCCCGTTATTAACGCCAAACACCCCATTCGCCAGTAGTCCCAGGTTCTTCACCTTTAGTCCACCATTGCGCGGTCCAAGTTGTACCGTTATGAGTGACTTTATCATATTTGACATAGGTACTACCAACTTGCCAATCATCATCACTCACTGCATCACTGACAACAGTAATGGTGCGTTTATTGGTGATGGTTTGCTGATTATCTTGGCCGTAAGATAGGGTGTAAGTTAGCTCATATTCACCAACAACATTGTTATCTACTTCTCCTGTTACAGTGATATTCGCAGTAAGATCGCCTTGCGTTGGATGGCTGGCACTGACGCCTTGCATTGGATCAAACGGACTACCAATAACAATGCTAGTATCGGTGATACCAGCAAAGCTCGGTAATAGCTGGTATACCGTGACCTTACGCCCTTGATTTGCGGTTTCATCATCACTGCTGACGCTATAAGTTAATAAGTAGTCACCGACTTGATTGGTATTAACACTTCCCGAGACCGTGAGATCTGCTGTTATATCGTTACCTTGATAATCTTTGGCTGTGATCCCGATTAATGGATCAAAACTGTTGTTGAGCTCGACACGAGTATCGACAATCCCCGCCAAGGTTGGCGTCATATCTGTCACAGGTGGTAATTGATTATGAATATAATTGCCATAATCTTTAATGAATTGTTGATTGTAGCTGTTGTTGGCCGCGTCCGTCCCCATATCCCAGTTTACTGACCAAGTCATGACACCACGGAGTGGCTGGCCTTGGGCTTTTAAACGCTCAAAAGCGTTATATAAATCCTGTGGTTCTTTAATGTAGCCGGTCGCCGCCGCATCGATACTCGAAGGCAGGCCAAAGACTAATTTATCATGTGGGATCTTATGGTAGTTACGCGTGCCGTTAATCAGCGAGTCGGCAATGTAGTAAATAAACTCTTCTTTTAATTCGTCATTATCTTGTGCGATCCAGCCGAGCCCTTCAATCCACAGGCCATCGCCACCTTGGTTATAGAACTGCGGATTAATAAAATCATAATAACCATCAAGCTCAGTTAGGTATGGAGTGTAAGCACCATTGGCGGTTAAGTAAGGAAATTCCGGTGCCATGGTGATCATAAAATTATCACCGGTTTTACGGTAATGATCTTTCACCATTTTTAATGCTGCCGGAATAACAAACTGATTATCTTTCGCTGTGATGGCGGCTTGCTCTAAGTCGATATCGAGACCATCAAATCCATATAGGTCGGTCAGTCTAATAATTTCTGTTGCCAAGGCATCTTCATCACCACGGGTTAATTCGATATGAGCATCAGCGCCACCAAGGGCGATTAATACACTGCGACCTTGACTATTAAGGGTATTAATTTGGGCGATAAACTCTGCTTCACTGAGACCGATAGTTGGATCGAGTTTAAAGGTTGGAATGCTGCCGTCGGCAGTATCGTAAACTTTCATGAATGAAATATTGACGACGTTGTATTGCGGGTTTACTGCTTCAAGTTCAACGCAAGGGGCGTTGCCTCCTTGATAACCACGACCGTCACACCAGTTGTGCCAGTAACCAACTACCACGTTATTATCCTGTGAAGTGATTGTTCCTGCAACCGCTGCTGTTGAACATAAACCAGTAAGAATGGCTGCTGAAAGTATTGATTTTAGCTTCATAAATATCCCCTAAATTAAAGGTGTGACCCAATGACACATCCTATCTCATTGTTAATAATGCGATTAAACTACAATAAAATTTATAGTGATTAGGGGGTTGTTGTACATAGTACATTTTTTTATGTTCTAAAGAATAATGCCTACTGTAATATTATGAGCAGGATCCGGATAAATGGTCTAAGCAAAAGTAAGTTAAATCAATGGCGTTTATAAGTGTTTGTTTTTATATTGATTTTGTTTTTTTTATGGTTTTTTTTGATGATCTGCATTGGTAGTATTGGAGCATTTAAAAGCAGTAACGGTAATTTGGAATAGAGAATACAGAGAAATAGCATGGCGATTGCAGAGGTAATACCAGATATGATTATGGAGATAATAAAAAGAATTGGGCTAATGACAAGGATTGGCATAATAAAAAACCCAAGACGAGTAACTCGCTTGGGTTTTTTGCTATGCAATGAGCTTAATTCTTCTCTAGAACTGATTTAGTGCCTATTTCGAATTTTGCGCTTTCAGTGCTAATTTCTTCTCTAGATAATGGATGTTAGTGCCACCATTCTGGAAGTTTTCATCTTTCAAAATTTCAAGATGTAGTGGGATATTGGTTTTAATACCGTCAATTACCATTTCTTGTAATGCGTTACGCATTCTAGCAATTGCTACATCACGATTTTCACCGTAAGTGATTAACTTACCGATCATTGAATCGTAGTGTGGTGGTACTTTATAACCCGCATAGACATGCGATTCCCAACGTACACCAAAACCGCCAGCGGCATGGAAACGTTTGATCTGACCAGGACTTGGAATAAATGTCTCTGGATCTTCGGCATTAATACGGCACTCAATTGAATGACCAGTTAAGCGCACTTCATCTTGAGAAATCGTTAATGGCATGCCCGCAGCAACACGTAGTTGTGCTTTGATTAAATCAATGCCTGTAACCATTTCTGTGATGGTGTGTTCAACTTGAATACGGGTATTCATTTCGATGAAATAGAATTCGCCATTTTCATAAAGAAATTCGAACGTACCAGCGCCACGGTAGTTGATATCAACACAGGCACGGCTACAACGTTCACCAATGTGGCGACGTAGATCAGCGGTGATACCCGGTGCTGGAGCTTCTTCAACTACTTTTTGGTGACGACGTTGTAGTGAACAATCACGTTCGCCAAGGTGGATCGCGCTACCTTGACCATCAGCCAGTATTTGCACTTCGATGTGACGTGGGTTTTCTAGGAATTTCTCCATGTAAACCATGTCATTACCAAAGAATGAACCGGCTTCATTACGTGTTAACGCAATTGAATCAAGTAGGTCTGCTTCTTCATGAACCACACGCATACCACGACCACCACCACCACCGGCAGCTTTAATAATGATCGGGTAACCGATGCGCTTAGCAATTTTCTTATTACGTTGTGCGTCAGTATCAAGTGGACCATCAGAACCTGGTACACAAGGTACACCGGCTTTTTTCATTGCCGCAATCGCAGATACTTTATCGCCCATTAGACGAATAGTTTCAGCTTTAGGACCGATGAAAATAAAACCTGAGTGTTCAACCTGTTCAGCAAAATCAGCGTTTTCAGCTAAGAAACCATAACCCGGGTGAACGGCAACCGCGCCCGTGATCTCTGCTGCGCTTAAGATTGCTGGTACATTTAAATAACTGTCTACAGCCGCTGGTTTACCAATACAAACTGTCTCATCAGCTAACAATACGTGTTTTAATTCACGATCTGCTGTTGAGTGTACTGCAACCGTCTTAATGCCTAATTCTTTACAAGCACGAAGAATACGTAATGCAATTTCGCCGCGATTGGCGATAACAACTTTATCCAACATTGGAAACTCCGTAGTTATTCAATGATGAAAAGAGGTTCATCAAACTCAATAGCTTGACCGTCTGTTGCTAGGATAGCTTTCACTACACCGGCTTTATCTGATTCAATTTGGTTCATCATTTTCATTGCTTCTAAGATACATAGAGTATCGCCAACATTAACTGTTTGGCCGATTGCAACAAAAGGTGCAGCGCCTGGAGATACTGCATTATAGAATGTGCCAACCATAGGAGAACGAACTTGATGGCCCGCTACTTCTGCTGGTGCAGCTTCAACGGCAGCAACTGGTGCCGCTGCGATAGGTGCTGCAGCAACTGGTGCTGGTGCATACTGCATTTGAGCTGGTGCAGTGCTGCTAAAACGATTGATTCGTACTGACTCTTCGCCTTCTGAAATTTCTAATTCTGCAATGCCAGATTCTTCAACTAGTTCAATCAGTTTTTTAATTTTACGGATGTCCATAATGATCTCTTTTATTTGTTGTTAGTTTGCTTAAGCTGTTTGACAGCAGAAAGCAGTGCAAATTCATAACCATCAGCACCTAATCCACAAATAACGCCTTTGGCGACATCTGATAGATAAGAATGATGACGAAATTGTTCTCGTGCGTGTACATTAGAGAGATGTACTTCGATAAATGGGATTGAAACCCCTAATAATGCATCTCTAATCGCCACGCTGGTATGCGTATAGGCTGCTGGGTTGATAATGATAAAATCAGTATTACCCATAGCCGCATGAATATGATCAATGAGCTCGTGTTCTGCGTTAGATTGTTCATGGCGCAAATCAATAGCGTGCTCAGTTGCAACATCGGTTAAATGTTCTACAATGTCGCTAAGTGTTTGATAGCCGTAAGTCTCAGGTTCTCTTTTACCTAAAAGATTTAGATTCGGTCCGTTGAGTAACAATATTCTTGATTTGTTCGACATATTGCTTCCATTGTCTGGTAAAATGACACTAACTTCGTAAATAAAGCCTACATCGTTAGATTTTCTGAAGACTCCAATTATAGTTGTTTATAAAATACAATTGTTGCTAATTCTCTACACATTATATGATTTTCGGAGAATATAACAGCATTTGACTGGTCTTATCTGATATTTTATTAAAGTTTAGACTCTAAGTGAAACCTAGCGCACATTACCAGTTGACTGAATGTCGGCGAGTTTGTTGGAGGGATTTAAAACGAAAAAATCGATGTAACTAAGGCGAAAGTTACACCGATAAAAGGTTAATCAAACGATAGCGGACAATCGCCCACTAGCGTGTTTTATTTCAAGCTTCTTGCTTCTCGGCGATTAAGGTATCAACCACACTTGGGTCTGCCAGTGTTGAGGTATCACCTAACGAATCTGTGTCATCGGTAGCGACCTTACGTAGGATACGACGCATGATCTTACCTGAACGGGTTTTTGGTAACGCTTGGGTCCAGTGCAAGGTATCTGGTGTCGCAATCGCGCCAATCTCACTACGAACCCATTGTTTCACTTCTGCAAGTAGCGCTTCATCTGGTTCTTCACCGGCATTCAAGGTCACGTAGGCATAAATACCTTGGCCTTTAATATCGTGGGGAACGCCGACAACGGCTGCTTCGGCAATTTTACTGTGGGATACTAAGGCACTTTCAATCTCAGCTGTCCCCATACGGTGACCTGATACATTCAGTACATCATCGACACGCCCGGTGATCCAGTAATAACCGTCGGCATCACGTTTGGCGCCATCGCCAGTACAGTACATGTTCGGGAATGTTGAGAAATAGGCTTCTTCGAAACGGCTTTCATCACCGTAAATACCACGCATTTGTCCAGGCCAAGAATCTAGAATAACTAAGTTACCTTCATTCTCGCCATCTAATATTTTACCTTCATTATCAACCAGCGCCGGACTCACACCAAAGAATGGACGTGTTGCAGAGCCGGGTTTAAGGCTGGTCGCGCCAGGTAATGGGGTAATTAAGATGCCACCTGTTTCTGTCTGCCACCAAGTATCGACAATCGGTGTTGATGCATTGCCGATGGTATTGTAATACCACTGCCATGCTTCAGGGTTAATTGGTTCGCCCACTGAGCCCATTAAGCGCAATGAGGTACGTTTAGTACCTTTAATAGCATCGTCACCTTTGGCCATTAATGCGCGAATAGCTGTTGGTGCGGTATAGAGTGTTGTCACTTGATGCTTATCTACCACTTGGCTCATACGGGCAGTATCAGGGTAATTTGGCACACCTTCGAACAATACCGTTGTTGCGGCGTTGGCCAGTGGTCCATAAACTAAATAGCTGTGACCTGTGATCCAACCAACATCGGCAGTACACCAGAATACGTCAGTGTCTTGATGATCAAAGACATATTTAAAGGTCATCGTGGCATACACAAGGTAACCACCTGTAGTGTGTAATACACCTTTGGGTTTACCCGTTGAGCCTGAAGTATAGAGGATGAATAATGGGTCTTCGGCATTCATTGCTTCAGGAGCACATTCACGCGGTTGGTCTTTAACGACATCATGCCACCAAAGGTCACGGCCTTCATGCCAAGCGATGTCTGCTTTAGTACGGGCAAAGACAATGACATTGTTAACGCTGGTCACTTGTGGTTTAGCTAACGCGGTATCAACGCAATCTTTAAGACGGGTAATTCGGCCAGCACGTACACCTTCATCGGCAGTGATGACTAATTTAGCGCCACAGTTATCAATACGGTCAGCCAGTGCTTCAGCGGAGAAACCGGCAAATACAATTGTGTGAACTGCACCAATACGCGTACAAGCAAGCATAGCGATAGCCGCTTCTGGCACCATAGGCATATATAAGCAAACTACGTCGCCTTTTTTAATGCCTTGAGCTTTTAAAGCATTGGAAAATTGGCAGACTTGTTCATAAACGTCTTGATAAGTTAACTTTTCAGAATCTTCAGGGTTATCGCCTTCCCAAATAATAGCGGTTTTGTTGGCGTTATCTTTTAAGTGACGGTCAAGACAGTTGGCTGACACATTGAGTTTACCGTCTTGGAACCATTTAATGTCGACACTACCAGGTTGGAAACTGGTGCTTTTAACTTGGCTATAAGGTTTTATCCAATCAACGATGTGGCCTTGTTCACCCCAAAATGCTTCCGGATTGGAAATTGAATGCTTGTACATTGCTTGATAAGCACTGTCATTTAATAAACTGTTTTGCGCAAATTCTGCAGGTACCGGATATAGTTTAGTGTCGCTCATTATTCTTCCTTAATAGTATTTAATTCCTTGTCCACATCTGGATGTAAGCATGTTTAATCGAGAGTTATGTTTACATCTGCTGTGAATAAAAATGCCATGGTCGCTAATATCTAGCAATACGACTTTAGTATTAATGATAGTTTTTTGTGACGGTTTTGCTTTAATACGCAGTTTATTTTGATGAAACAGCGGCTAGGTCATCATAATATTTTATGGATAAATAGCGCATGTCTATTACTAAGTGCGTAGAATGTCGCTCATTATTGGACTGATATTTCATTATTTAGGGATTAAATATGGGCTTTGCACTGCCATCATCAATATGGATGGGATTTTATTATATTGGCTTCTTTGGTGTTTATGGGGTTTTGCTGCCGTTTTGGGCGCTATGGTTAAAAGGCGAGGGTACATCGACTGAAATGATCGGTACTATGCTGGCATTTGCTTTAGTTGCTCGTTCTGCTGGGGCGTTATTGTTAACCCGTAATTTGACCACCACAGTGTCATTATTACAGGCGATGCGACGTTTAACATTAACCAGTATGATCACCTTTGCCGGATTCTACTTGACCAGTAATGTGTATGTGGTTTTTTTACTGGTGGTGCTGACTAACTTTGTATTTTCACCGCTAATGGCGCTTGGTGAAGCGATGGCGGCTAAGCTGGTTCGTTATAATAATATGGACTACGGTAAGACCCGATTATGGGGATCGATCGGATTCATGTTAGCCAGTGCCGCGACTGGGCTATTAGTTGAATCGTTTGATCATAAAGTCATTTTATTAGCGATTATTATCGGCTTAGCGGGACTGCTGTTATTAACGGTGACCCCAGCGCGTAATATGCCGCAAGATACGATGGCAAGCAGTAAAATCAGTAGCGGATTTCTGACTATTTTAAGTCGCCCAAGCTTTTGGCCATTTTTGTTAATTACTGCGTTATTGCAAGGTGCCCATGCTGCTTATTATGGTTTTGGCGCTGTGTATTGGCAGGACATTGGTATTAGTGAAACCTATATCGGTTACTTCTGGAGTGTGGGGGTTGTCGGTGAGATTTTCTTTTTGGCAATTGGCCGACGATTATTTGCCAATACTAGCATGGCAACCATGTTTGTTATTGCTGCATTAGGCAGTATTTTACGTTGGTTAACGTTAAGTTATGCGACGGATGTGAGTGTGATTATGTTGTCGCAATTATTACACGGTGTGACGTTTGGTATCGCTCACTTAGCGGCAATGCGTTATATCGCCGAAAATGTAGCAGATGAAGATACCATGACGGTACAAGCAATTTATGCGGCGATCCCGTTTAGTTTAGCGATTGCGTTGCTGACATTTCTATCGGGGTTATTTTATCCTGAGCTAAAAGAAAATATTTTTATCTTGATGGCGATTGCGGTGGTACCGGTATTCGTGTTGGTGCGTAGTAAACATATCTAGGTTCTGCAACCCTGTATGAATGTCTCATTGATACAGGGTTGTGTTTGAGTAAATTAACTATTGGCTAATAAATGTTTTTGTCATTGGTGGATAACATAATCCTGCCACCGCGCAACCTTGATAATGAATAGTGACTTCACTCTTAGGTG
This sequence comes from Moritella sp. Urea-trap-13, assembly GCF_002836355.1. Classification (NCBI taxonomy): domain Bacteria; kingdom Pseudomonadati; phylum Pseudomonadota; class Gammaproteobacteria; order Alteromonadales; family Moritellaceae; genus Moritella; species Moritella sp. Urea-trap-13. The sequence continues at coordinate 177,153 of NZ_PJCA01000037.1, read as the reverse complement.
CCAAATCTGCAATGGGTACTGACAACTGCAACTCGTACTGAAATATTTCGACATCGCCAAAATACTCATCATGATAGTCTTTACCTTTAGGCAAGCCTTGGATAGTGTATTCATTACCATTGATAGTGACACGCAATTTATTCTTATATAAATAATAACCATCGCTAATTTGCCAGAACACATTAAGCTGCTGGCCTTGCTGTAGTTGCGAAAATACAAACGCTGCTTCGACAGGCAAGAATGCTGGTGCGCTTTGTTGTTTATTGGCGAATAGACTAAAATTATTATTGGCTAATACGGGTATTGTGCTTTGCAGTACCAGGCTACTGGCTAATAATAGAATCGATTTTAGTTTCATTTTTTCCAACTTTATGGTGTTTTAGTTGTCTTAATTACACTGTCTGCCAGTTAGTATTATGGACTATTTATAAGGCGAGAGCTTGAAAATGGGGCTAATGCCCTTATGTTACTTTATATCATAACCGTTTTTTACGGATTTTTTTGACAATATTTTGAGAGGTTAATGTGTTAGGTCGTTTATTTTTCCTGTTTACTGCGATGACATTAATTGAAGTGTATGTACTAATGTCGATAGGCTCGTTATTAGGTGCAGAACTGACTATTGGTATTATTATTTTAACCGCGTTTGCTGGTTCGTATTTGGTGCGTAGCCAGGGCGTACAAACGGTGCAAAAATTACAAGCACGCTTAGCCGCAGGCGAAGCGCCGGGACAAGAAATTGTTGAAGGTATTATGCTACTTGTGTGTGGTGTATTACTGGTTACCCCTGGTTTTGTCACTGATGCGTTAGGTTTGTTAGTATTAACACCACAAATTCGTGGTCGTTTAGCTAAAGCGATTATCGCCCAATATAAAGATCGTATTATTCCACAGTCGACATTTACTGGTGGCGCGCAAGGCTTTAGCTATTCATCACAATCATCGACCCATACTTCACAGTCGTCACCATTTCAGCAACAGCCTGGTGCTGATAGTAAAGCTAAAAATGACGGTGCTATCGAAGGTGATTTTGTTGAAGTAAACCGAGATGATAACAAGCTTAATTAATAATCGATAAACAAATAACTACCAAAAGGCGCGGTCGAAAGATCGCGCCTTTTTTGATCTTGCTTCGCTTGGTATAACTTATACTACTCCGCTATTGGTAAGCTTTACCTAGCTATGGTATTTATTAGATATATAAAGCAGTGAGCAAAAGCACTATAAATAGTTGCTAGTCGTGATGGCTGGCGTAGTAGCTAAGGATATAGAATGACCGGACAAACAATACCAACAGCAGTAAATGAGCTACAGGCCGTAAGTCATACAGGGAAAGTGATTTTGGTAGGTTCGGGCCCTGGTGACCCAGACTTATTAACCGTTAAAGCATTACGCTTATTGCAGCAAGCTGAAGTGGTTGTACACGACCGCTTGGTGTCAGATGAGATTATCGCGTTAATCCATCCCGATGCGGAATGTTTTTTTGTCGGCAAGCAAGCGGGTTACCATTGTGTCCCACAAAGTGGGATTAACGATCTGCTGGTAAAATTAGCCTTGCAAGGTAAACAAGTGATCCGGCTTAAAGGCGGTGATCCATTTATCTTTGGTCGTGGTGGTGAAGAACTCGAAGCCTTATTACCGTTTAACATTCCTTTTGAAGTAGTACCGGGTATCACGGCCGCGTCAGGCTGTGCTGCATACGCAGGGATCCCGCTGACACATAGAGATTATACTCAAGGTGTGCAGTTTATTACCGGACATTTAAAAGATGATGCCCATCAGCTAGATTGGCCATTACTTGGTAAAGCCACGCATACACTGGTGTTTTATATGGGCTTAACCCAAAGCAGTGGTATTGCGAGCAATCTTATCGAACACGGTATGGATGCTGATATGCCAGTGGCCATTGTCGAGAAAGGCACCAGTAAACAGCAACGTACATTGCGAGGATCATTAAAAGATCTTAGCGATCTTGCCGCCCAAGCTGAAAGCCCGTCATTGATTATTATTGGTGGGGTAACGCAGTTGGCCAGTAAACTGGATTGGTTTAGTGCCACGCTTAATACGAGTGAATAGCGCTATATAAAGCTAGTAATCAGGGTTATGTTCAGCATAACCCTGATTACTTTGCTTTTTACTAAAAGTTTAAATTTAAACTTTAACCTTTAACCTTTAACCTAAACTTTGATAGCCACGTACAAATAGGCGCACAGAACGTTGTAAATAATGGTTAATTTCCTGCTCTGTTAACGACTCTTCAATATTAAATTCTAATCGTGTCCACTGCTCACCTTTGATGATCGCCAGTAATTGAATTGCCGCTTCACGGCAGTCTTCGATATCCAGTTCGCCGCGGCGATGATACTCGGCCAAACAATGGGCTAATTTGTCGATCACAAACAGCGGACCCGCTTCAAAAAATAACCGTGATAAATGCGGATGGGCAAGACATTCTGCAGCGCAAGTGCGATGTACCGCCATGGAATCTGTTGATGTGATCATGGTAAAAAAGCGCTGTGCGAATAACGTCAAGGTCGATTCAACCGGGCCTAAATTCTCGGGTAACAGTTCTGTTACGCCCAATTGTTCACACTTATAGCTGATCGCGGTAATAAATAATTCATCTTTATTACCAAAGTGGCTGTACACGGTTTGCTTAGAAACCCCAGCTAATTTAGCAATCAATTCCATGCTCGTTGCTGCGTACCCATGCTGAGTAAACTGCAGTGTTGCCGCATCCAGTATTTGATTACGCTTTACTTCACTCTTTGCTCTTGGTTTGTTCATATCACTTATACCGCTGGTAGTTTGAACATACAGCCTTGCTAATAAATGTTATATATGTGTTAATACAACTAAAGTAGACTGTACGGTCTAGTTTGATTTAACTGTTTTTGTAGCTAGACTAGTGAGTCTAGTTTATAAAAGGTCGAAACGGAAGGGTTGCGTTGGATAGCACGCAAGAAAGGAATATTCACTATGATTATAAAGAGTTACCTAATAGGTTCGTATGCTAAAGCAGCACAATGGTCAAGTGTAGTGCTAATGATGATCGGATTGCAAGCATGCAGTAAGGTTGTTGCGGATGAAACGCCGCAACCATCACATTATTTACAAGCAAGTAGTGAGCAATTAACTCAGCAAGATAGCTATCAGGTTGAAAATAAGTTTGTCGGCAAGGTGATTGCTCAACAAGATGCCAACTTGGGTTTTGAATTTGCGGGCATTATTAAAACCCTGCATGTGATTGAAGGCCAACAAGTTGAGAAAGGGCAATTACTGGCAGAGCTTAATACCCAGTTGTTATTAATCGAACGTAACCAGTTGGAAGCGCAATTACAGCAAGGCCAAGCCGAGTTTGATTTGATCCAAGCAAATTTAACCCGTTTAAGTTCGTTGAGTGAGCGTGGTTTTACCTCAGAACAAAAAATTGATGAGTTGTCGTCGCAAAAACGTGTTATTGCGGCCAATATTCGCAGTACCTTGTCGGCATTAGAAGCCAGTCAGTACCGTATTGATAAATCAAAACTATTAGCGCCGTTTGCTGGTATTGTTAGTAGTCGTCAAATTGCTCAAGGTGAAGTGATTGCCGCGGGTACTACGGCTTTTCGATTATTACAAACGGGCACATCAGAGGTTATCGTTGGTGTCCCTGCTAGTTTCATCAAACAGTTAAAGGGTAAGGCACATCAACTTCAGATCGCTGGTATTAACTATAACGCGACATTGCTGAGCATGGGTAATGAGGTTAACAGCGTTACACGTACCATTAGTTTACGTTTTTCAATCGCGGATAACAGCCCGGTTTATAATGGCCAATTGGCTTACCTTACCTTGTCTCAAGCGTATCAGCAGTCGGGTTATTGGGTACCGTTAAGCGCGATCACCGATGGTGTGCGCGGTATGTGGAATATCTATACCTTAGATCAAGACGTCGCCCAACGCGATCTTGATCCTCAACAATCCCCAGCGTTATTCCAACTGAAAAGCACCACGGTGACGGTATTGCATGCCACTGAGACTGCGGCATATGTACAAGGTGATCTGAAAAACAATCAAGCCTATGTCAATGCGGGCATTCATCGTTTTGTTCCGGGGCAGGTCGTCACTCTGAGTCATCAGCAAGCCTTTGCTAATAAAGCTGTGGATACAGCGACTGCGGAGCATAAAATATGATCAAGGCGTTTACAGAAAATAACCGGCTAATGGCACTGCTGATTATCCTGTTAATTGTGGCTGGTCTTGGTTCGTTGGCGACATTGCCACGCACGGAAGATCCAAGGATCACTAATCGGATCGCCAGCGTGTTAACGGTCTTGCCGGGCGCCAGTGCGGAACGTGTCGAAGCTTTAGTTACCGAGAAAATAGAACAGAAGTTACGTAAACTAGCTGATATTAAACGTATTACCTCTACGTCAAGACCGGGTATCTCCATCGTACAATTGAAGTTACACGATACTATTACAGATACTGTACCTGTGTGGTCACGGGTACGAGATCTACTTAATGATGTGACCAGCGAATTACCGCCAGCGGCTGTTGCACCGCGATTAGAGGATGACCGTGGTTATGCTTATACCCAGTTGATTGCAGTTAAATGGCAGGGTGATAGCAAGGTTGATTTAACCACGCTGGGTCGTTATGGCAAAGAATTACAAAACCAATTAAAGGTGATCGCCGGTACCGACATTGTCAGTTTATTTGGTCGTGGTGAAGAACAAATATTGGTGGAAATAGATAAACATTTAGCGGCGAATTTGTCGTTATCTACTCAAGCTATTTCCAACATTATTTTAGCCGCGGATGCCAAAGTGTCTGCAGGTAATATCATTAATGATTATAACCAAATGCAGATCGAAGTGGCTGGATCGTTTAACTCGGTAGATAGGATCCGTCAGATCCCGTTACTTAATGACAGTAACGGTGGTGTGGTGCGCTTAGGTGATATTGCCCAGATAAGTAAAAAACTACAGTGGCCAGCGCAAGAGATAGCGTTAGTTGATGGCCAATATGCAGTCGTGGTATCCACGCGTATGTTGCCTAATTTACGGATTGATAAGTGGAGTGCTGAAGTGGATGAAGTAGTTGCTGGCTTTAACCTGCAATTGCCTGCGTCATTAACCACCGAAGTATTGTTTGACCAATCTCAGTACACCGAAGACCGGCTGCAAGGATTGGTGGAAAACATCTTGATTGGCTTCTCGTTGATCGCAGTGGTGTTATTCGTGACCTTAGGTTGGCGCGCAGCATTAATCGTCACCTTATCCTTACCATTAACGGTATTGTTTACCTTAACCGTGATGAACTATTACGGCTTACCAATTCATCAAATGTCGGTAACGGGATTAGTGGTGGCATTGGGGATCATGGTGGATAACGCCATTGTGATGGCGGATACCATCCAAAAACGTCGCCAACAGGGATTCACTGCCAGCGTTGCGGTGCAAGGTGCGATCAAGCATTTATGGCTGCCGTTATTAGGCTCGACGCTAACCACTATATTGGCCTTTATGCCTATTGTGATGATGCCGGGTCCATCGGGTGAATTTGTTAGTGGTATTGCCTTAAGCGTTATCTTTGCATTAATTGGCTCATATTTAGTGTCGCATACTATCGTTGCCGGTCTGTCGGGACAATTTCTGACTGGTCATGCGGAAGGTGAATCAGCACGACCAATGACTTGGTATAACAATGGTATTGAATTAGCGGGTTTAGCCAAGGCTTTTCGCCAATCCTTGGTATTGGTATTAGCTAGACCTAAATTGAGTATTGCCTTGGTATTTATCTTACCTTTAAGCGGGTTTATGTTAGCCAAGCATTTGGATGAACAGTTCTTTCCGGCCTCGGATCGCGACATGTTTCATATCGAGTTATTCATGCCAGTGCAAACCAGTATTATCGCTACCGAAGCCATGACGAAAACCATCAGTGATTTACTGGCGCAGCAACAAGGGATCAGTAAAGTACGTTGGTTTATTGGTAACAATGCCCCGTCTTTTTACTATAACTTGATGCCGAGTAAAGATGGCGCCCAGTATTACGCCCAAGCTATGGTCACCGGTGATAGCTTTCAGCAAGTTAATGCGTTAGTTCCGTCATTACAAATCTTACTCGATAATGCGATCCCTGAAGCGCAGATATTAGTGCGTAAATTAGAGCAGGGACCTCCGTTTCGAGCACCTATTGAATTGCGTTTGTTTGGTCCTAATCTCGATACCTTGAAAACCTTAGGTGACGAGGCTAGGCGCATCTTAATTGGCACCGAAAATGTCATTCATACACGGGCTACTATCCAACCTGGGTTACCGAAAATATGGCTGAAGATTAACGAAGATGTCAGTCAATTGGCCGGTCTAACCCTGACGGATGTGGCGACTCAATTACAATCTACCTTACACGGTACGGTGAATGGTTCGATTATCGAAGCCACGGAATCAATTCCGGTTCGGGTACGTATTGCCAATGAACAGCGCAGTAGTTTGTCTGACTTAGCCGATATCAGCCTGAGTTCACCACAGTCACAAGGTAATATTCCGCTGGTGGCATTAACAGAGTTAGCTTTAAGCCCAAGTCGTGGTGCTATTCCGCATTGGAATGGGGTGCGGGTTAACACGGTTGAAGGTTATTTAGTCGCAGGGGTATTACCCTCTACGGTGTTGAATGATTTTTCTGCGCGCTTAGCCAGTGAAAACTTTGTATTGCCACCGGGTTATCGAATGGAATTTGGTGGTGAATCGGCGAAGCGTAATGACGCTGTGGGCAACTTGTTAGCCAGTGTTGGCGTGATCGTGATGTTATTGATTATTATCGTGGTGCTGTCATTCAATTCGTTCCGCTTGGGTGGGGTGATTGTATTATCAGCTATCCAATCTGTGGGTTTAGGATTACTTAGCGTTTACGTATTTAATTATCCATTTGGCTTTACCGTGATCATTGGCTTGTTAGGGCTGATGGGGTTAGCGATTAATGCCGCGATTGTTATTTTGGCTGAGTTAAAATCAGATCCAAAAGCCGTTGCCGGTGATAGCGATGCGATCATCAATGCCATTACCAGTTGTACACGGCATATCTCGTCAACGACTATTACTACGGTTGGTGGTTTCTTACCGTTAATCTTAGCGGGTGGTGGTTTCTGGCCGCCATTTGCCATTGCTATCGCTGGTGGCACGGTATTAACGACGTTATTATCGTTTTACTTTGTACCAGCAATTTTTGTGTTGATGAGTCGTAAAAGGGCATTTGCAGTGACGACTGTCGTGGCTTAGCTATAAAGCCGTTGAAGGCATAAAAAAATCCCCGTTACTGTTTATAGCAGTAACAGGGATTTTGTTTAAGCAGTTAACTTATGTCTTAACTTATGCCTTAGATATAAAAATATTAATTCGCTTTAATTAAACTGCTTTAGCGAAACGTTGTGCTGTGTATTTTGGATTCATTAAGTTTTCGATAGAGAAGATCTCGTCTAACTCTTCCGCAGACAATAAACCACGCTCTAGCACCACTTCACGTACATTCTTACCTGTTTCAGCACAGATTTTACCGATAACATCACCTTCATGATGACCAATAAATGGATTTAGATAAGTGATAATACCGATCGAGTTTAAGACAAAATCTTGGCATACCTTGCGATTAGCCGTAATGCCTTTAACACATTTATCTTGTAGCGTGAAACACGCATTTTCTAATAACGATAATGATTCAAATAGGCATTGACCAATCACAGGCTCCATTACATTCAATTGTAATTGTCCTGCTTCAGCAGCCATGGTGATGGTTAAATCGTTACCACATACTTTAAATGCCACTTGGTTCACTACTTCTGGGATCACCGGGTTCACTTTTGCTGGCATAATTGATGAACCAGCTTGCATTTCTGGTAGGTTAATTTCATTTAAACCAGTACGAGGACCAGAAGAAAGTAGGCGTAAATCGTTACAAATTTTAGATAGTTTTACTGCTAAGCGTTTTAATCCACTCGACAACATCACATAAGCACCACAGTCAGAGGTTGCTTCGACTAAATCTTCAGCAGGTACAAATGCATGACCAGTAATCTCAGCTAGCTTAGCAATCGCCAGTTCTGAATAACCGATAGGGGTATTTAAACCTGTGCCAATAGCGGTTGCGCCTAAGTTAACCTCAAGCAGTAATTCTTGGCAACGCTTGATGCTTTTTATTTCTTCTCTTAAGGTAATACCAAAAGCACGGAATTCTTGACCAAGAGTCATCGGTACCGCGTCTTGTAACTGGGTACGGCCCATTTTTAATACGTCGTTAAACTCGAGTGATTTAGTTAAGAACGTTTCGCTTAATGAGGTTAATGCTGTTAATACCGCATTGCTGCGTTCAAACAAAGCCACACGGAACCCGGTTGGGTAAGCATCGTTGGTACTTTGGCTTTTATTGACGTGATCATTGGGGTTGATGTGGCTATAAGCACCTTTAGCATGGCCCATTTTCTCTAAGGCGATATTGGCGATCACTTCATTAGTATTCATGTTTACCGATGTACCGGCACCACCTTGGAATGCATCAACCGGAAATTGATTGTAGAAATGGTCGGTAGCTAGCAGCGTGTCACAAGCGTTAACGATCGCGTCACTAATGTCTTCTGGAATAGTGCCTAAAATACCATTGGCTAATGCTGCTGCTTTTTTGGTTTTTACCATGCCACGTACAAATTCAGGACAGTCGCCGATCTTTTCATTACTGATGCGGAAGTTTTCCATCGCTCTTAATGTATGAATGCCGTAATACGCTTGTGTAGGAATTTTTTTAACACCTAATAAGTCAGTTTCTAAACGGGTTTCTTGAATGAAGTCGGTTGCTAATACAGTCATGAATACGCTCTGTTATTTGATCTATGCGAAAGGGGAAATACAAAATTTATGAGCGGATAATACGTGGTATTTTAGTGGATAAAACGTGCTTGGATCACCTTTGTAAACAAAGTTTTAAAAATACTAAATATATTTTTATTTGCCCTAAGAAACAGCAGGTTTGATGGATTATTAGTGCATATTAGTAGTGTAAATTTGGTATTTAGGGGGAGATCCATTAACACTGATGAATTGGCTGAATATGTAGACTGTTAGGCAGGCTTTTCGTTGGGAAATTGATTCTGCAGTTCGAGCTGTCATGGTTGGCAATAATGAATAACGATTAGAGCAACATAAGTCGTAAATGGGTAAGTTGGGCAAAAGAATTAAATAGCTTGGTGGCGTAATTTAATTGTTGAAAATAGGCCAATCACTGGACTGGTTTTATTTAAGCTTTTGATTTTAAGGTTTTTATTTATTTTTGGTGATTTTAAAGAAAGTTGTATTTGAGGTTGTTCTTATTCGTGAGTATAAATTACGCAGGTTGTGAATGAGTCATGATCTATGTCAATGTTTGTGATCGACTTAACATAAAATTATTATACCAAGATTGTTTTTATGTTAATTTCCACCTGACAGTTATTGACACTTGCTTACGATAATTGACGTTGAAATTACGCTAGTTTTTGGAGAAATGAACCCCTAATGAAAATGACTATTAAGATTAAATTAATCGCAACCGTGTGTGTTGCATTACTGGCGGTGAGCAGCTTCTTTATTATCAGTATGTTGAATATTGAAAAGTCAGTGCTTGCAGCAGAAAAGCAAAATGTCAGCACTCAAGTTGAAAGTGTAATCAAAAACAATCTGCGGGGGCAAGTTGACACCATCACATTATCGCTTGCCGACCTTTACGAGCAGTCTAAAGTTGAGAATATAAAAGCGGAGTTACGCACTGAGATCACGACGTTTAAGCAGACCATTACTAAGATGTATGAGGCGAGTAATTCACAGGAAGAAGCCAAGTTGGCTATTTTTGCCTTTATCAATAATTACCAATGGGGTAATGGTCGGTATATCTTTGCCTATGATGCCGATACCGTTATTAATATGGCTAACGGGGAAGACCGTAATATCATCGGTCGCAGCAGTTATGATGCCACTGATAATAAAGGTGTTTTCTACGCTAGACATATCGTGGAATCAGCAAGAAAAGGTGAAGTTGGTTTTAGCAGTTATTATTTTTCAAACCCAGTTACACGATCGGTGGAAGAGAAATTATCAGTATCATTTTACTTTAAACCGCTAAATATAGTAGTCGCCACCGGTGAATATATCAGTACCTTAAAACAGGATAATATTGATACAGCGCTTAAAAATATTGTTGCGGCTAAGTATGGTAAAAACGGATATTTTTGGATCCAAGATACTAAAGGTAAGATCCTTGCGCATACTAACAGCGCGCTAGTTGGTCAAACTGTGAAAAATACCCGAGATGCAATATCTGCTCTGTCCGGTAATTCAGACGCATTCTTTTTAGTGGAATTCGAAAATCCAGCAACCAATAAAACGGAGAATAAGATCACCTACGTACGCAAAATCATGCCTGAGTGGCGCTGGATTATTGGTACTGGGGCTTACGAAAGTGATGTTACTTCGATACAAGAAAGTTTAACTGATGCAACTAAAGCGATATTTGGTGCCGAAGTTTCTCGCAGTCTCGGCTTTGCAGCCGTGTTATTTGTGCTGTCGGTGTTGGCATCTATTTGGGTGGTGAACAAGATAGTTAAAGAATTAGTCGTGCTAAAAACACGTATCGATACCCTGTCTACTGGCGAAGCTGATTTAACTTCGCGCCTTGTGATCACGTCTGATGACGAAGTGGCTGATATCAGCCATTCGGTCAACACCTTTATCGGTTATTTGCAGTCTATGATGTTGGAAATTTCACAGGCTTCGGGACATATTACCGACGGTATTAAGCAGATTCATACACAATCAGAACGTAATAGTCTGGCACTAAACAACCATACCGCAGAAACCGAACTTGCTGTTACTGCCATTACAGAAATGAGTACGACGGCTGATATCGTGGCGCAAAATGCGGTACAGACAGCAGCGAATACTCAGAGTGCGACAGATGAGGGTATGGCCTCTAAGATAACCGTGACAGAAGCATCCAACAGCGTAATGGCACTGGTTACTGAGATGGAAACGGCCTCAGACAGTATTCACACTATGAATAATAATACTCAGCAAATCGCTACTGTGCTAGAAGTTATCGGCGGCATTGCCGATCAAACCAATCTGCTTGCGCTTAATGCGGCTATTGAAGCAGCGCGTGCTGGTGAGCAGGGACGTGGTTTTGCGGTCGTGGCGGATGAAGTGCGCTCCCTTGCCGCTCGTACGCAAGACAGCACTGCTCAAATTAATGACATGTTGACTACACTGCGTCGTGATGCTTCTATTGCTGTTGATGTGATGGACGAGACTAAGCAGAGCTGTGAGCAGGTTGCCGACAATGCCTCACGAGTTGCAGAGAGCTTAGATATTATGACCGAGTCAATTGTGGTTATTAATGATCTGAGTGTGCAAATTGCGACTGCATCAGAAGAGCAAAGCTCGGTCACCGAAGAGATCACTCGTAACATGCATACCATTCAGGGGATGGTGCAGGAGTTGACAGCAAATGGACAGGAAACTACAGAAAGTACCCAAAACTTGGCTGCGGCAAATGAACAGTTGGCTGCACTGGTCAATAAATTCAAACTGTCTTAATGGTTAACTTAGCCCTCTTTCGAGGGGGCTATTTAGTTAATTGTGTTTATTGGTCTTGAATCGTCATCTAGAGAGTAGATTATTTCCCTGTTGTCGGCACAGCCTTAGGATGTAAGTCATTACGCAATTCCTGTTGTAATTGCTGGGCGTAGTACAAGGCTAATAAACCAACTAATACGTTGGCACTGGCGATACCAAAGAAGATGCCTCTCTCACCATCATAATAACCGCCAATACTCGACAAGCTAATGATTAACAGTGAACGCAGCACGCTAAGACTCAGTGCTGACATAGGTCGATTAAAGCCGTTTAGGCTCGACGCGACGGCCATCATAATACCTTGCATCGCAAATGATGCTGGGATGATATATAGGTATAACGATAGGTGGCTGATCACAGCCACATCATCACTGAATAAAGTAGCGATATACGGGGCGGTTAAAGCAATCAGCAGATAAATAGCCAGTTGTGATATTAATGCATAACGGATCGCCAGCTTGATGGCTGTTAAACAACGTTGTGGCTTATTCGCTGACGAGTTTTGAGCAATAAAAGGCGAGAGCATCGAACTCACGGCGATCATGCCTATTAATAAAATCGCTTCTAGGCGAGTACCTGCACCATAAGCTGCCACTGCTGTGGTGCTAAATGCCGCCAATTGCCACATTACAAACGCATTGTTTACTGGGCTAAGCATATTGGTTAACGAGGCTGGCATACCGATCGCGGCAATCTTACGCCAATTTTTAAGCATGCTAGTCAGATTTGGTTTAGTTAATAGCAGCAGTTGTTCACGATAGCGTAATAAATAGATCGCCACCGCAAAGGTTATTAACCACGACAGACCAGACGCAATAGCAGCACCTTTGACGCCGAGTTCAGGGAACGGACCAAGTCCAAAAATTAATAACGGGTCGAGCAGGCCATTCATAAAACCAGCTATTATCATGACTCTGCTGGGAGTTTTGGTGTCACCGGTGGCGCGGATGGCGGCATTGCCTACCATAGGAATGACTAAAAAGGGGATCGCGAGGTACCAGTAGAACATATAATCTTGGATATAAACCATCAAGGTATCGCTGGCACCGAGCAGTCTAAATAACGGTTCTATGCTGTTAATGCCAATGAACGCGACCGTTAGTACTGTAGTGAGTGCTAACAATAAACCATCAGAGGTTAACCGCGCGGCATCTTGGTGCTGGCCTTGACCTAATAAACGCGCTAAACAAGCGGATAAACCTGTGCCTAAGCCCATGGCTAATGCTGAGACAAAGAAGGTAACCGGGAAGGTAAAACTGATCGCGGCTAATGCCTGTGTACCCAGTAAGCTGACAAAGTAAGTATCCACTAAGCTAAAGCCAAGCACGGCTAATAAACCGTAACCCATAGGCACGGCCATTTTTGTCATTACTTGAGAAACGGGAGCGGAGAGCAGGCCGTGTTTATCTTTCAATACTATTACCTAAAATTGCGTTTGTATTTGATGCAGCGTTCTGTACTTCATGTACTGTACTTTATTGTTTGCTGTATTCTATTATTTGCTAAATATAGCAAAATTTTATTCGGGCTATCTTACCCTTTTCTTCGTCAACCAAAAGCATTGAGCTGTACTTTTACCTGACATTTACACTTCTATTTACAGAAACAATCTAAAAACGCTAACTAAGACGTGAATTTCGGAACTATTTTTCAATTTTCCCTTGAGTTGGAAAGCACTTGCCCCGATATATTATCCCATAGTCATGGTGTCGGTAAATAATCGACCATTGATATTCGTAACACTATTCTTTAGGAGATCTTCAAATGACAATTCGTCCACTACACGATCGTGTGATCGTTCGTCGCCAAGAGCAAGAAACTAAATCAGCAGGCGGTATCGTACTTACTGGTGCATCAGCGTCATTATCTACTCGCGGTGAAGTTATTGCCGTTGGTAACGGTCGTTTAATTGATAGCGGTGAAGTACGTCCTTTAGCAGTTAGCGTTGGCGATACAGTTATTTTTAATGAAGGTTATGGCGTTAAAGCTGAAAAGATTGATGGCAAAGAAGTTTTAATCATGAGCGAAGCCGATATTTTAGCAGTAGTTGAATAAATCTTAGTATTTATAACTTATAGAGCTAACCAACAAATTAATAGATTTTAAAAAGGACAATTTAAGATGGCTAAAGACGTAAAATTCGGCTTAGACGCACGTGATAAAATGCTTAACGGCGTAAACATCCTAGCGAACGCAGTAAAAGTAACATTGGGTCCTAAAGGCCGTAACGTTGTTATCGATAAAAGCTTCGGCGCACCACTTATCACTAAAGATGGTGTTACTGTTGCGAAAGAAATCCAACTAGAAGACAAATTCGAAAACATGGGCGCACAAATGCTGAAGGAAGTTGCTTCTCAAGCAAATGACGCAGCTGGTGACGGTACAACAACTGCAACAGTACTTGCACAAGCAATTGTGAACGAAGGCCTGAAAGCGGTTGCTGCGGGCATGAACCCGATGGATCTGAAACGTGGTATTGACCAAGCGGTTAAAGCAGCTGTTGTAGAACTAAAAAAATTATCAGTACCTTGTTTAGATACCAAAGCGGTTGAACAAGTTGGTACTATCTCGGCAAACTCTGATGCAAGCGTAGGTAAAATCATTGCTGAAGCAATGGATCGCGTTGGTAAAGAAGGTGTTATTACGGTTGAAGATGGCCAAGCACTAGAAGACGAACTAGACGTTGTTGAAGGTATGCAGTTTGACCGTGGTTACCTATCTCCTTACTTCATCACTAACCAAGAAACGGGCAGTGTTGAATTAGAATCACCGTTTATCTTATTAGTAGATAAAAAAGTATCTAGCATCCGTGAATTATTGCCAGTACTTGAAGGCGTAGCGAAAGCATCTAAGCCACTATTAATCATTGCTGAAGATCTTGAAGGCGAAGCGCTAGCAACATTAGTTGTGAACAACATGCGTGGTATCGTTAAAGTTGCTGCTGTTAAAGCACCTGGTTTCGGTGACCGTCGTAAAGCAATGTTACAAGATATTGCGGTATTAACGGCTGGTACAGTTATCTCTGAAGAGATTGGTATGGAACTAGAGAAAGCAACAACTGCTGAACTAGGCCAAGCTAAACGTATCATCATTACTAAAGATGAAACGACTATCATTGACGGTATCGGTGACGATGCGACGATCAAAGGTCGTGTAGCGCAAATCCGTAAGCAAATCGAAGATTCATCTTCAGATTACGATAAAGAAAAACTACAAGAACGTGTAGCTAAACTTTCTGGTGGTGTTGCGGTAATTAAAGTTGGCGCAGCAACTGAAATCGAAATGAAAGAGAAAAAAGCCCGCGTTGATGATGCTCTGCACGCAACGCGCGCAGCAGTTGAAGAAGGCGTTGTTGCTGGTGGTGGTGTTGCACTTGTTCGTGCTGCTGCTGCAGTTCAAGGTCTTGAAGGCGCAAATCAAGATCAAACAGTCGGTATTAAAGTTGCACTAAAAGCAATGGAAGCACCACTTCGTCAAATCGTGCAAAATGCCGGTGATGAAGCATCTGTTGTTGCTAACAATGTACGTGCAGGCGAAGGTAGCTACGGTTACAACGCAGGTACTGGCGAATACGGCGACATGATTGAGATGGGTATTCTTGACCCAACTAAAGTAACACGTTCTGCACTACAATTTGCAGCATCGGTTGCTGGTCTTATGATCACAACTGAAGCGATGATTGCAGACGCACCTGTTGAAGGCGGCTCATCAGCTATGCCTGATATGGGCGGTATGGGTGGAATGGGCGGCATGATGTAAATTTAAATCCTCGTCTTAACTTAGGTTAAGCGTTGATTTAATTAGCATTTAAAGTTGACCATAAAACCTTCGAAGCATACTATGTATATTTTATGTTTTGAGGGTTTTTTTATGTCTACTGAAAATTCAGAAAAACTGCGTAATTATATAAAAACCATATCTAATGATACTAGCCTCTTAGACCCCTTTCTAAAGCTGATGAATAAGCAGTATAAAGAGAAGCCTATAACCTTATTTGATGGGCTTTCAGTATATAGACAGAGCAATACCAACAACTATTCATATCGAATTAATAATCCATTATGGGGAGTTATTAATGAACGCAAGAGTTGTAAAACACCTGATATTGAACAAGCTAAAATAATAGCGCTAGAAGCTTGGAGTCGTTACAAGGTGATGAATGAGTTCGATTTAATCTCTAAACAAGGTGAAACATTTATTCAGTTTGCTGAACGGATAGTAATACCACCACTCATCATTCATAAAGACCATTTAGATAAACAACATTCTCAAGAGGTAACATCTCAGATTAAGAAACAGATTAAACAGAAATTTAATGCTGTAAATAAACGTATTAACCATTTGAGAAAAAATTGTCATTTCCTACATAACAAACTAATAACAGAACTAAGGTTGAAAGACTTTGAAGATTTTGCAATTTTTACATTAAACAATGTGAATGCGTTATCAAAAGATACGTTTGATAACTACATGACGGTTGTTAGGGATGTTTTAAATGCAGCTGTATCTGAGGGTGTAATAACATCTAAACCAGACACCACACTTAATAAACGTGTGAAAGATATGTTTAATAAAAAGTCTGCAAGATTGGACTTATCATCACAAGACATAAACCTAATTTTCACTGAGCTAAAACAAGCTATACAACTCAATAAAGATAACCTTAGCGATTCTGCAACGTCTAAGTTTTCATTAGGTAAGCTCAAAAAACTAGAAAATTATCTATATTACTTAGAGTTTATACTAGCTACAGGTACACGAGCTGGTGACGAGTGTTTTACGATCAAATGGTGTGATTTCGATATTGTAGAAATGGATGTTAATAGCAAGTCGGTATTTGATTACTACTGCAATATAACAAGCGGGAAAATTGAGAATAAAAGTGGAGGGGGTAGAAAGATACTAATTTCTAAGGGTTCTGAAAAATCAAACATTTTTCAAGATTGTTTGTCACCATTAGCCAAGTTACACGGTTTTGATGGCATTAAATCAGCTATTCAATCTAAGTCAAATGGTTACATTTTTTCGGCAGATCTGAAAGACGTCCAAAGATACTTAAAAAAATGGAAAATATTCAGTGTTGAGTTTACCCCTTACCAATTTAGGCACACCTATATCACTAAGAAAATAATTGAAACCTCTGAACCTTTAGATCGCATAAGCAAGCAGTGTGGGAATTCAGTAAACGAGATTCAAAAGTCGTATAACCATGCAACTACGTTGCGATACAGAGCAGAAGAATTGTCTAAATAGATTTTTGGGTTCACTGTCGCTTTGCTTTGAGTTCACCCGTATTGTCTCAACTTTGTGCCTTGCACGTTTCAAGTGGGCGGTTTCCGCTGTTCCCACTTGAAATATATAAACTATAAGCAATCTGTTAAAACATAGTTATTGATTGATTAATTAATTGAATAAAATAAGTTACTTTCTTTATATAGAAGAAGTTATATTTTTATTTAATTAAACATTTAATTTAGTTGGTTTGTATTTGGGTTAGCATTGGCATTTTCCTCATTCTCAGCTATCATTTTTTTTGCTCTGATACTCATTATTACAGCATTTTTAACAAAACGAGAAAAGGACTCATTTCCTCTATATTGATCGATTAAATCCATTAGCCCTATTTTGAATCGAATATTCTTCTTTATTGATATAGCTATCATGATTTATTGTTCCTTGATTAAATTGTACATACAAAACGTAAAATATTAAATTGTACGTACAAAACGTATATGGTGACTTAACAAACCGATCATTTTAATAATGTAATTGCAAGCAATCAC
The DNA here is from genome assembly GCF_002836355.1 of Moritella sp. Urea-trap-13. Taxonomy (NCBI): domain Bacteria; kingdom Pseudomonadati; phylum Pseudomonadota; class Gammaproteobacteria; order Alteromonadales; family Moritellaceae; genus Moritella; species Moritella sp. Urea-trap-13. The sequence goes on along the minus strand of NZ_PJCA01000037.1, from coordinate 159,731 downwards.
ATTTTAAATCAGCTCTTTAGTCTTGTTTTAGTTATTAAAAATTACATTATTCTATATAAAAGAACATAGTTTAATTAGTCATTAAACTAATTTTGATAATGCGTCATCCACCTCTTTAGAGTCATGCATCCATTCTTTAATTGCCGCCCTTTCATAACGCTCACTATCAGTTACTACTTTCTCTTTTTTAACTTCCTTGTAAATTGAGATAACTAGATTGACTGGAATCCCTTCCTCAATAAAATCCTGTTTTAAATCTTTTATTCTTAAGTTTATATCTTTCTTTTCTAATTCAAGATCAGAAAATTTAGAAATGAATTCGTTAATGATGCCTTTAGTTTCTAGATTAGAGTCCATCGGTGCTGCATTGTTTTCTAAGTCTTCGCGTTCTTTATAATCTGTCATAATAATCATCCTAGTTTGTTTTATTTTTAGATTTATGTAATTGCATATGTTTTTGTATTGCATTTTATTTATAAAAGTTAGGAAAAATAGTTGATGCTAATTGAGGGATAATGGGTGGTTTTTTATAATAAAAGGTAATAAAGAATTTTGGTTTATAGCCTTTTGTTATATTGATTGGTTTGATGCTAATTGAGGGATAATGGTGGTTTTGAAAGTGGGGAGGGTGCTAATCCATTTAACACCATTAAAATTTAAGGATTAATGAAATTACTAATTAAGATGACAGGTTTAACTTAGCTTGTTTTTTCTGAATTTTAATTAATTTCTTTTTGTTTTTTGCTTCTTCATTTAAAAGAAACTTTTCTCTCTGTTTAGCACGTTTGTGTTCTTGCATCATTTCATCAACATTATAATTGTCATCTTTCAACAACTTCTCTTTTGCTGCTTCTTGAATCCAATCTGTGAACGATAGTGAATCATTCAATTGTTCTTCAACACCCTCAATAATTAAGTGTGGAAAACGAACCGATTTAAGTTGTGTTTTTTTAGTAATTGTTTTGCTCATGTTTACCACCTTTGGTATGTTGAATTGGTTGTATTACATATTTATACCAAAGGTGATTTAATGATAAAATATCATGTTTCTTATATAGAAGAATGTAAGTTTTTTAATCATAAAATCGATTTTTATCGTCTAAATCTAAAATTAGAAGAATAGAAGCATTCTCATTTAGAGGTCAGATTTGAGGCTGGTGGATTAACCTTCATTAAAAAAGAGTCCATTAACGTACATCCGACATTCCGCCCCCCTAAATAGAAATTATCACTGTTGATATAGAGAAAAATTAGTAAGATTACGTGTTAATAAATTGAGTATTATCAAGTCACTATGCTATAATAAGGTATTATATTTCATTGAACGTGTAGTAATCCTCTCGAGGGAATTACCAAGATCACCTTCTGGAATCTGTTAAACTGAATTTGACCACAGATATTATCTTTCATTGAACGTGTAGCAATCCTCTCGAAGGAATTGCCAAGATCACCTTCTGGAATCGGTTAGACTGAATTTGACCACAGATATTATTTTTCGATTTAAATTTTTCGATTTAAATTTTTCGATTTTTTTAATTTTAAATCGAAAAATAGAATGTAAAATGAAAGATTAGACCGAATAAGGTCGGTTAGACTGAATTTGACCACAGATATTGTTTTTCAAATAATTTCAGAAATTTTATTTTTTTAATTAATTAATTTTCAAATAATTTCAGAAATTTTATTTATTTATTTATTTAATTAATTAATTTTTCATGTGAAATTAGAAACCCTCCTCTAATAACAGAGTGTGTAATCACACCCAATATCCAATTATAGACATTCCATCAATATGATCATGTGGATGTATGATTAAAATCATAATAATAAAAATTATCATGTTTCTTATATAGAAGAATGTAAGTTTTTTAATCATAAAATCGATTTTTATCGTCTATTCATATCAATTTTTCATTCAAAAAGTGATTATTAACGTACATCAGTAAACGTCATTTATTCCAATGTCTCTTTATCGTAGCAATACCAATACTAAGTTTTTCAGCACTTTGTGATTGGGATAACCCTTCAAGTTTGCAGGCTTGAACATTTGTTGTAGTTGCTAATGAACCTTTAGGTCTACCGAGTTTTGTTCCTTCACTTTTAGCACGTTCCAAACCGTCTTTTGTCCTTTCTCTAATTCGGTTGCGTTCGAACTCGGCAAAAGCTGAGAACATTTGTAACATCAATTTACCCTCTGAACTTGATAGGTCTTTGATTGGTAGATCTAAACTTATAACCTTTATTCCTCGCTTTGTTAGCTTTTCGATAGTTTGCTGAACATCAATGTTGTCACGACCTAATCGATCTAATTTTAAAACGATAAGTTGATCATTAGCTTCTAATTTATGTTCCACTAACAACTTGAACTGTTCACGTTTAAAAGCTTGGATTGAGCCACTAATCGTTTCACTAATCACCCTGTCATCTGAGATTTCATATCCAGCATTTCTAATTGCTAGAATTTGATTAGCTGTAGTTTGCTCTGAAGTTGAGATCCTGCAATATGCAAATATGCGACCTGTCATTATTAATCCCTAACTAGTATCACTTAATGAGGTATCATTATATTATTGGTATCATTAATAGTAAAGCTATATTTTTGATACCAATAAGGGCGTGTTATTTTAGTATCAAAAATCGTTCGTTATTTGATACTACTATTAAAGGTGAATTATTCGCTAAGTGATTAAACAACCAGTTACTCACATCTTCATGATTAAAATAAAAAAGTTACATTCCTCTATATAGAAGAACATCACTTTTTTAACCTTATAATTTAGGGGTAAACCAAACTGACACACCAAATTTAAGAGTAAAGCTTTACCTCAATGTTGATTAGCTGACCATACTCATAAAATGATGATATATCTTAATCAGGTCTATTATTATCAGCGTCTTCATGAACGATTTTTCAGTTAGAGCAGTTAGAGCAGTTAGAGCAGTTAGAGCAGTTAGAGCAGTTAGAGCAGTATCAATAACGCCCTTTAAAGGGTAATTGTCAATTTTATTAACCTAAAACTATTCAGTTAGTGCCTATCCTTACATAACTTCAACATATGCATATACATTGGTTATAGAGTGCTGATATAAATCATACTCATATATAGCTAGGTTTTATTTCATATGAAAAATCAACATAACCATTGGTTTTTACTTTATTGTAAAGGCAGAGAAGAATTGAGAGCCGTGCACAATTTAGAAAATCAATATGTTGAAAGTTTTTTTGTTTCAGTTCCTGTAGAAAAAATAATTCGTGGTAAAAAAATTATAAAAGAAGAACCATTATTCCCTAATTATGTTTTTGTTAAGCTCGATACAGAAAAAAATAATTTTAATAGTATCAGGTCAACTCGAGGTGTAATTGATTTTGTGAAATGTGGTATCGAATATGTAAAAGTTCCCATTTCATTAATTGATAAATTAAAAATATATCACAAAGAAGAAAGTGAACTAGTATTTAAGAAGAATGATAAGTTATTCATAAATAGTGGCCCTTTTAAAGGGTTGAATGCTATATACAGATGCCCTGATGGGCTTAGCCGTTCTATTGTTCTAGTCAATATTTTACAAGGTCAGAGTCGAGTTAAAATACCAAATGAAAATATCAAGGTAATTAAACATGATGTGTTGTAAAAATAAAGAAATTGAAAAAATAAAAAGAAATTGGTTTCAAAAGTTTTTTTATAGCAGTATCTACAAATGTAAGAAGTGTAACCACGTTGTTAAGATAAAGCATGGTTAGCTTTTTGTGATAACAATGTAATTAGTTATTATATTAATTACATTGTTATCACGAATTACTCTAGAACCCCAAAAAATTTAAATTCCTATTATTAATTTGAAATTAAAATATGATCATAAAAAAATTAATTGAGAAGTCGCTACAGATATTTGAATCTAAAACAGAGGCTGTAATCGCGCTACAAGAGGATAATAAGTTTTTTTTAATCAAACATCACGATGATCTTGACTCTAAATGCTATTTTTCAAAACCATTTTTCTGTTTAATTCTGCAAGGCGTCAGAGAAGTAATTATGGGAGGGCGAATGTTTGAAGTGAGGAAGGGACAATCTTTCATTGGCACTCATAACTCCCCTATGATGTCGAGTATTACTAAAGCAAGTAGCGAGAAACCTTATATAGCTCTAGTTCTAAATATAGACTTTAACATCATTAGATCTCTTTATGAAAAACTTGAAGAGTTTTCTTTTACAATGATAGAAGAAACGTCAGGAGAGGTTAAAGATACTAACGAGGAGTTATTAGATTCATTATTCAGATTAATGCTCGTATCACAAAATAAAATTGATTCTTTGGTATTATGTCCTCAAATTTATAGAGAGGTCCATTACAGACTTCTGCAAGCACCTTATGGGCAAAAGATTAGAACTTTATTGAGAGTGGATAGCCATGCACGTCATATATCAAAGGCTATAGTAATTATACGAACAAAATATAATGAAACATTAATTATTGCTAATCTAGCAAAATCAGTTGGTATGAGTTCTTCATCCTTTCATAATCACTTTAAATCTATTACTAAATTGACACCATTACAGTATCAGAAAAACTTGAGACTGTTAAAAGCAAAAATGCTTATTAAAACAAAAGGCATAAGTGTAACAGCAGCAGCTTTTGAAGTTGGCTATAAAAGCAAAAATCAATTTAGCAGAGAGTACACTAGAAAGTTTAACGTAAGTCCCAGTTCAGATAGGTCATTATAAATAACCATAATACTATTAATTATAAGCTATTTTTAGAAAAAATATTTTTACATTACCCATGGAATTAGGGTCAAGGATGAAAAATGGAATGCTCAAGTGTAAATATTTCAGATGAATTATTACTAATTAAAGCAGCGAAGAACGGAAGTATTAATGCTGAAAATATGTTGTATTCCCTTCATAAAAAAAATCTAGAACGAGCACTATGTAAATATAAATTTTTACATATGATTTTGGATGACCTGCCCGACCATATCGAATTCGACTACCGAATTGCAATTCATAAGTACAGGATAGAATCAAATATAAGATTTATTAATTTTGCATCTTGGTTTATTAAGAATAACTTAGAACGTAGGTGCGCGAATATTATATAGGTAAGAGGTATACATGATTTTTTTAAAAGTTATATTTATTATATTTTTCTTGATTGTTATTTTTATGCTATGCAATAAAATTTTACGTGTCGATCCTGAAGGTGATTAATAATAATTCTAATACCATTAATGTTCCGGGACGATTTTATCTTCATTAGAATCCTATTTCTGTGTTTTTATACAGTATTATTCACTTTGACTTAAATTTAATAGTTTATTGATGATTAGCAGCTCAATTATAATGAGGTACATGTGCACTAAGATAATAAAAAATATTATAAACGGCTCTCTCCGCATCTTAAAACAGGATGTTTTAGTAAGTTTTCAATTCGAGAATAAATATGCGACACAGAAGTAATGGTTTTACACTAATCGAACTCGTTATCGTTATAGTAATATTGGGAATTCTTGCAGCTACTGCATCTTCAAAGATTTTTAACCTCAGTGCAGACGCTCGCATAGCAACCCTCGAATCTTTAGAGGGAGCAATCCTAAGTGCATCAAGCATGGTCAATTATAAAGCAGTTATTGAAAAAAAAACTGACTGTTCAACCGACCCTACGATTGAAATGCAAGGTGAAACCATTACTCTTCGCTGCGGCTACCCTTGTCCTCACCCTAATGGTATCGGTCATACGGTTGAAACTGGAGATGCCTTTTCTTGGGTAGGGGGGAATTGTGGAGGTGTTCTGGGTTATGTAGAGGTACAAGTCAAGGATGCTCCGACCCCAAGTACATGTAAAATCCGTTATTCCGCATCTGACGGTAGTCGCCCACCTATTATTTCACTCACTGATAGTGGTTGTTAATCGTTTTATGATTAGTTAATTGTTGGTGTTAAATAATCATAAAACAAGGAGTTTAAATTGAGCTAAAACAGTTGGTTCAGTTTCGCCATACTTTCAGTAAAACGAATAATGCCCTTTAAAGCTCAAGGATTAAGCCACTTTTGTCCATAAACAATTTAGAGATGCATGACAAACATCTCTGATTAGTTGACGAATACACAATTCATTGCTCAGCAACATAAACTGATTAGCCGATAAGTCATTCACTCACTAGCTATTGATGTATTGATTATTTAAAATAAAAACACTACTTCTTCTATATAAAGAAACATAACTTTTTTTATTAATTAAACTTAAAAGTTAATGACATTTGAGAGTGAAAATGAACATTCCCAAGTTGGTATAAACACCCCGTATGGAAATGTAATCGTACCAAGTGATTTTTATGGTAATGATTTAGTAAAATCCATAATGATCTAATTTAAAGACTTTTTGGATTAAGCTATCTAAGTGTAAATTCACGTATATCTTTGATTTTTTATGCAATCTGAAAAATTCAACGGTAAGGCTGTTTTATGTATTTGTATGTACGAGTTGAAGTTGGTTAAGCTACTGATTACAAATGTATTTGATAAGCGGTATGGGTGGAATGGGCGGCATGATGTAAGAATAGGGTTTAAACTCTATTTTTACACAGTTCTAATCATTTAAAATAAAGCCCGAATAGAAATATTCGGGCTTTTTTATTGATGGTGAATTAATATGTTAACAATATTTTCCTGTCTTAGTTATGCACTTTTACCTGAGTTAAACGCATAAGTCTGTCAATATTTAGGAAACTTGTTACAATGCTATTTTTTGATTTTAGGTAGACTATGAATAATAGTAATGATCCGCTACAAGGCGTTAAACTTGAACAGATTCTAACCGAGCTAGAGAAGAAAATTGGTTGGGAGAAGATGGGTGAGTTGCTTAATATTCGTTGTTTTACCAATAAAGCGCGTCTTAAATCAAGTTTGAAATTTCTGCGTACAACCCCTTGGGCACGCAGTAGAGTTGAAATTTTATACCTAAAAACATTTTGTAGTAAGCATAAAGAAACGGGGAAATTAATCAGGGCGATACTCGCTCAGAATACAGCAGTAGCAGAAACGACTTCCACCAAGCCCGCTCCCTTTGTTTGGCCAACATTGAAATAAAAATAGACTTATGTGACACTTAATACATAAATATTTCAAAATCTTGTATGCTTTTATCTACAGGCGGCATGATGTAATTCGCAAATTTTCGATTATATCTCTGCTGTTAGCGGTTAAACGCTAAACCCCAGACACAAAAAAGCCTTAATCTGATATTTTTTATCGTGATTAAGGCTTTTTTTGTGCCTATATTTTGTGGTTTTAGTTATATCAGTGTAATTCTGTGCAGCTTAGTCGTATCTGCCAGTCTACATATTGCGTGATATTTTATTATTGGTATAGTGCGGTTAACTTAGTTGGTGTTAGTTTTCATCACTTGAAGAATTTAATCTTAGTCTCTGACCGTAAAGGAATATCATGACGTTTTCAAAACCACTTACCGCACGCTTAACCGCTGTTTCAGTTGCGTTATTACTCGCGGGTTGCGCGCAAACTTCACAACAAGATGAAGTTTTTAACCTGACTGTTGCGCATATCAATGATACCCATTCTAACTTCGATCCGGTTAAATCTAGCTTCACTGCCAACGGCGATACTGTGTATAACGAATTCGGTGGTCATCCGCGGTTAAAAACTATGTCGGATGATTACAAGCAGCAAGCACTAGAAAATGATGACAGCTTTTTATTCTTACACGGTGGTGATGCGTGGCAGGGCAGTGCGTACTTTAAGTTGAACGAAGGTGCGATGAATGCAGATATCTTAAGCATGTTCGGTATCGATGCGATGGCATTGGGTAATCACGAATTTGATTTGAACAATACCAAGCTTAATCAATTTATTGGTGATGTTAACTTCCCGGTATTGGCAGCAAACATCGATGCCAGTGAAGATGCGGATTTAAAAGACCAAACCAATTTACGTCCTTTCATGGTTTACGCATTTGATGGTAATAACAAAACGGCTATTAGCGACTTAGATAACCTACCAACAGATAAAGACTTGGTAGCCGTATTTGGTTTAGCGTTGGATAACATGCCTAATATCGCGCCAAATACCGGTGATATCAAATTCTTAAACATGGTGACATCTGCGCAAGCAACGGTTGATATGTTGAAAGTCAAAGGTGTGAACAACATTATCGCATTAACGCATATCGGTAATGCTGTCGACGTTGATGTAGCCAGTAAAGTGAATGGTATTGACTTGATAGTTGGTGGTCACTCACATACGCTACTAGGTGACTTCACTAACCTTGGTTTACACAATAACGGCACGTATGCACAGATAGTGAAAAACCCAGATAACATGGGGCAAACTTGTGTTGTACAAGCTGGTGAGTACGCACAAGCTATCGGTCGTTTAGAAGTAAGCTTTAACCAACAAGGCGACATTGTTAACTGTAATGGACACAATGTATTACTGAGCAATGATGAGTTCTATTCACAGCCATCACGTCAAGACGATGAGAAGTTTGATAGCGCAGCTACGCAAGGCGTGGTTGAGTTTATTGACCAAGCAGAAAACATCACAATTACTGCTGAAGAAGCGGCAATGCGTCAACGTATTGATGTGAACTACAAGCCTGCTGTTGACCAAGCGTACGGTAAAACCATTGCCCAAGTGCCAGTAGAAATTAAACATGAACGTCGCCCTGGCGATCGCGGTAGTGACAAACACGGTTCTGATGTAGCGCCTATTTTAGCGGAAGGCCAATACTTCTGGGCTAATACAGCGGAAGTACAGAAAGTCACTGGTATGAATGTTGATTTTGCCTTAATCGGTGCTGGTGGCATTCGTACTAACATTGACGCGGGTGAATATCGCCAAGGTAACGTGTCGTTAGAAATGTTGCCATTTGCTAACTTTATGTCTGTTTTACCTGTTTCGGGTAAAGTGATTAAAACACTGATTAACGATACGGTAAGTGCAACATTAGCTGTAGGTTCACACGCAGGTAAATTCCCGTATGGTGGTCATATTCGTTATAGCTACACAGAAACAGTGGCGAACACAGCCGGTAAGGTTGATTTTGTGGAAGTGATGACGGGCACTGAAGATGCGCCTTCATGGACTGCGATTGAAGAGAGCAAAACTTACAACGTCGCGTTAAGCAATTACAATGCGACGGGTAATGATGGTTGGACGCCGTTGTATGAAGCACAAAAGAACAGCTCTGAACGTGTTGATTTAGCATTTGTGGATGGCAAGTTAACAGGCTTTAAAGTAAAGAATATTGCTAAAGTTGGCAAAAAGTACCAAGTAAATTACCAAGGCGATGCGCCAAACTGTAAAGCGGATAACACAGTATGTAATACCGATGCGCAAGCAGTGATGAATTACATTGATAGTGAACGTAATACGTTAACGCCATTAGGCTATGAAGTGGTGACGTTTAATCGCGCGCAGTAATTATTTTAGTTAATAGTTAATAGTTAATAGTTAATAGTTAATAGCTAGATGGTAATAGAAGCACTGAATGTTAAAATGTTCAGTGCTTTTTTTGTATCAAATTTTCAGTCTCTTTGCATATAAGAGCCACTTTATAACAGCAGGAAGATTTAAACCTCAAAAACAAAGAAGTAAGCATATGCGCTAATGATAGCTGGAATGGATGAATAAAGCGTGGCGGTTAACGCGGCTTTAGGAGCCATCGCAATCGCTGGGAATAGTGCATCACCATCATTACTTATGGCATTACCTAATTGTGTTGATAGCGGCACTGCACCTGATAGGTACAAGCTGGTGACTAATATCTGCGGCCCACAACCCGGAAATAAACCAATGATTACGCCCATGAGAGGTAACAACAGCAACCAATTTTGGAACAAGGACTCAAGGTTAATTCCCGTCCAGTGCATGGTTAATTCAAACAATAAAAAAGCGCCAATAACCCAACTGGTCACAAAGTTAGTATCTTGTCCTACGCGTTGCAGTAAATCACTGGCCTGGCTCTTTGGATCTTCTGATACCGCAGACTCATAGTTTGTTATTTCACGGCTCGTCGCCCATAACAACATGGAGAATGTCACGAGTATTGCACCGATGATATTTATGCTGTTCGGGGGTAAGAAAAAGACTGAATCAATATCAATTTGCAGTGACCCCATGATGGCAATGATACTGGCTGGCAAGAGCAACCATTGCCAAAAAATACCTTGTAATTTGAGCATTGGCTTGAGCTCTTCACTGGGTGACCGCCTTGGTGTTGTGACTGTCGGTCGTAGAAAGTCTACGCCGTGCAACGCATCAACAATGAGACCTGAAATAACCCCGATCACGGCTCCTACTGCGAGTAATAATAATCCGGTCGAAGGCTCTGCTGCGAGCAGTAAAAATGCAGCATCTCCCATGGTCGCGGTGAGCACCGCCACGACAGCACCGAAGCTTAATCTGCCGTTAACATATTGGGTGATAACCACAATCGCTCCGCCACAACCAGGCAATGCCCCCATCAATGCGGCGAATAGCACTTGTAACTGCCGATTGCGTTGTAGTAATTGACTAAACTGACCGTGTTTATTTAAGCGCGCAGAGATCAGGTGGTACAAGGTTAAAGTTGCAGCTACATAAGCCGCGACTTGCCAGAACGCATCTGCAAGCACATTAATCGTTAATGCACGGGTATCTGGAAGTAGTAGTAATACCAATAATGTCACAGGAAGCAATAAGCGTTTATTGTGAAGCTGCCAGCTATTTGAATTAGCGTGTTTTTTTAGTTGGGTTGATATTGCTTGTACCATAGCGTTTATTCCGTGTGTGAATGAATAAAATCGAATAGGGCAATATTAGCACATTAAATGCAATTGAGAATTATTATCATTTGGTTTTTTGATGTTGTAATCATAAGAGAGGGGGGAAGCAAAGTCAGTGGTAGAATATAGCCCGAATTAAGGTTGTAACTAATCCGGGCTATATTGTTTTCATTTAGTTTATTTTTGTAGATTAACCAGTACACGTCCGCGCACTTTACCAGCCATTAGATCATGCGCTGCTGCTACCGCGTCTTCTAAGCCGATCTCCGTGCCGATAGAATTAAAGTCATCAGCGGTTAGGATCTCTGCTAAACGAGCCCACGCCTCTTCTCTGTCTGCGATAGGACGCATTACACTGTCGATACCTGCTAAGGTAATACCACGTAAGATAAACGGCGCAACACTTGCTGGGAAATCCATACCTTGTGCTAGACCACAAGCAGTTACAACACCACCGTATTTAAGACCCGCACATACATTTGTTAGTGTGTGGCTACCCACAGAATCAATCGCTGCAGCCCAACGTTCTTTAACCATAGGACGACCTGGTTCAGATAAGGTATTACGATCAATGATCTCTGACGCGCCTAATGCTTTTAGATAATCAGCTTCTTCAGGACGACCTGTTGATGCGATAACGTTATAACCCAGTTTAGATAATAGTGTGATAGCAAAACTACCCACACCACCGTTAGCGCCTGTTACTAATACATCGCCTTTTTCAGGAGTGATGCCGTGACGTTCTAATGCAATAACCGATAACATCGCAGTGTAACCGGCAGTACCGATTGCCATTGCTTGTTTTGCTGTTAAACCAGTCGGTAGTTTGATTAACCAGTCACTGTTTAGGCGGGCTTTTTCTGCAAGGCCACCCCAATGCTTTTCACCCACACCGAAACCGTTTAATAATACTTGGTCGCCAGCTTGAAATTTATCGCTGTCGCTTTGTGTCACAGTACCAACTAAGTCAATACCTGGAACCATAGGGAAGCTGCGCACAACAGGGCCTTTACCTGTGATTGCTAAACCGTCTTTAAAGTTAAGCGTGCTGTAAGCAACATCAATGCTGACATCACCTGCAGGCAGTTGTGATTCATCAATTGATTGTACTGACGCTGTGTATTGATCGTCATTTTTTTCGATTAAAATACCTTTAAACATGCTTAACTCCAAATATAGACTGGTCGTCTATTAAAATGTAAAAAATTTTTAAATAATGCCTGCTCGTTATTTCTAGTTAGAAATCTAAAGAACAAGGCACCTATGATTATTTTAGCTGGTGGTGATACTGGCGATAAACATCGCGATATATAAATCCAGCGGTTGTACGGACTGAACGAGTCGCGCACGCATTACTGCACCTTCCCAACCGATCCAAAAGTATTCTGCTTGCTGTGCACAGTTGATATCCTGCTTGATAGCGCCTTGTTGCTGGGCAGTCTCTAAACAGACTTGCATCTTGCTTTGCCACACTGCAAAGATGTTTTGCAGAACTAGGCGGTAACTGTCGGGTAAAATAGCCACTTCTTGACCTAAATTACCGACTAAGCAACCGCGCTTAAACTCAAATCGCACTATGCCTTGCTTAGCGCCATCAGCGAATTTAACAATACGCTGTAGTGGTGCGATTGATTCATCCAGTAAGCATTTATCAAGCTTAGCAGCGAAATAGCTAGCGTAGTTATCAATGACCGCCTGACCAAAATCTTCCTTACTTTTAAAGTAATGATAGAAAGATCCTTTCGGTACACCGACCTTTTTCAAGATACCGTCGATACCAGCAGCGGCAAAGCCACTCTCTGTTAATACTTCCACACCACTGCGAATTAATAATGCGCGGGTATCGGTATTTTCACGGGCTACTTTTGGTGGCCTACCTCGGCGAGGTTTAGCTTTAATGTCTGTCATATTTTCCATAGTGCTGATTATAGACCGACCGTCTAATTAATTGCAATGCGTAGATGCAAGAAAGATCCTTAAACAGGATCTTTGTTGATTTGGATCAGAAAACAAAAAAGACAGCCGAGGCTGTCTTTTTAATGCAGAGATGAATTAAGCTTGAATTAGAAGCTGTAGTTCATTTGTGCTGAGTAGATGTACGCATCGCCACTTGAAGTGAATGTTCCTGTTGTTCCTGTAACAGGGATTGCTTCATCAAATGTGATTTCTTTACCCGCAACTAAGGCTGCAGCGAAATCAAATGATAGTGCAGGTGATGCTTTGTAAGTCATACCCGCTGTATACCAGTTACGATCTGTATCTGGTATGCTTAGCGTTGATTTACCCGCTTGTTCATCGAATGCATAACCAGCACGTATTGTTACCGCTTCAGAAAGGTAGTATTCACCACCTATAGCGTAACGACTTGAGTCGCTATAATCTTCTTCTTTTAATAAGCATTGGCCTTGGGCAATACCGTCATTACAATCTGCTGAATCTACACTTGTTGCGACAATATCGCCAAAATCAGACCAAGTGCTGTACTGCCAGCTATATGACACTGCAAATTTATCGCTTAGTTTGTGGTAACCAGAAACTTCTAAAATTGAAGGCAAGTTAACATCTAGTTCTCCATCCACAGTTTTAGTCACGCCAGCTAAGTGAAGTCGCGATGATGAAGTACCTGTATACTCACCTTCTAATTCTGTTTTAACTTTTGATTTGTAGCTAATACCGAAGCGGTTATTCTCATTAACTTCGTATAATGCGCCAAGGTTCCAACCGAAACCATAACCATCGCCTTCCATACTCGCAACGCTTGTAGTTGGTGTAACCGGACCCTTTGAAATGCCGGCGTTTCTATCTAATTCCGCTGAAGCATAGACAAGGCTTACACCTGCACCTAAGCTTAGTTGCTCATTGATACGGTAAGAGACATTCGGGTTGAAGTTAACACTCATAATACTTGTTGTGCCGGCTGCAGAACCTGCTATATAGTCATTCGAATATTCTGTACCAACACCATAATTAGAATAAATCGCTAAACCAGCAGCCCATTGATCGTTAATCGGTTGGATGTAATACATAGCAGGTACAACTTGAGCTGGAGCGACATCATCCGCATTACCCATTGTGCTTGTAACATCAATATCAGGCGATACATAAGAACCCACAACTGAAAGTTGCGCTTTATCAAAAGTTGCCATTAATGCAGGGTTACGTGCAAGTGATGCGGCGTTGTCGCCGATTGCTGCTTCACCAGCGAATGCGCGGCCTAGGCCTGACGCTGAGTGTTCACTAACTTGGAAACCAGCGGCCTGAACTTGGCTTGCTGCAAGTAATGCTGTAACTGCTAGAGCAACTTTATTAATTCTCATGTAAACCACCATATAAAATTTGAAATTATGAATGAATATGTCAGTTCAAATAAAATGAACTTTTTAAATATCCTTAAAACTTGTATTGAAATCTAAGCCTTTCGTATTAGATCGTAAAGGTATTTTTATCGTTATCTATGACACACTGTTGTTTTATCTAACACTTTGTACTATTAACAATAATTTAACTTAGCTTTATTTTTATTTACAGTTGTTATGTAAGTGTATGTTATTTATGATTAAAAATATTTAAAATCAAGATTAATAAATAACCAAATAAATCTCATCTGATCTGTTTGCAAATATGAAAAATATTACTATGGGAATGTGCAATTTGTAGAGCTAAGACTCTATAAAATAGCGCTTTTTTTACTCTTTATAACAAAAAGGTATATATTTAGAGGTATCTATAATGTTTTTTATGATTATTTTGAACTATATATTTTAATCATTGTATTTTTATTTGAGGGAATTATTAGCGAGCGATAGGATTTTGTTGGGCTGGGGGGAAAATGAATATGCCACTCAATAAGATAAGTGGCATTAAAATAGGATGTGGCTATTTAGCCATTCTATTTATCGGTACTCTTCATCGAGACTATTCACTACATTATTCACAACATTACTCACCGATATTGCTTGGGGTATTTCTCTTCTCTTTCAATTCCTCAGAGAATTGACCTAGTACTGTGTGCATTTGTTTTAATTTACCTAGGAATGCTGCGATCGCAACATCAAATCCGTCTTCATCTGTTTTTGGTAATGCTTGCTGATCTTCAACTAACTCTTCCATATAAGGTAGGAAGCGATTTGAATTTGCTTTAAAGCCACTGTCTTCTGCAAAGATCGCACTAAATTTACCTATTTTACGTTTGCTTAGTAACGTTAAAAAATCATCAGCTTCGATCGCTGGGTGGTAAAAGCCTTTTAGCTGTGCAGTTAACTGTTCATGAAGTTGTTGATTTGTCATAGCGCCGGTATTTTTATCGATAAATGGGTCGGTATTATAAGCATCTTGAAGTCGATTGGGTATTATATTTTTTGTTACGGGCCATCATTTCTGTTGTTTTAGGTTTAACCCAAAATGTGATCTAGCGCAATATAGCTAGATTTCCACCTAAAAATTATGCTTTAATGTTCGGTCAATGGAATGAATGACAAGATAAGCATCGCTTAGTTGTATCAGTTAACCGTAGTTGGAAATAACCAGTGTTATAGGGTTGCCCGAATACCGTTAACTGATATATCTATGAGGACTTAATAAGATGAAAAAAATTCTTGTGATCGGAGGCGGTGCTGGTGGCCTTGAGCTTGCTACGCAACTGGGTCGTAAATTGGGTAAAAAAGACAAAGCACGCATTACGTTGGTTGATCGTAACAAAACCCACCTGTGGAAACCGTTATTACATGAAGTAGCAACTGGTTCACTTGATACCGGCATTGACGCGTTAAGTTATGCGGCACATGCGAAGAATCAAGGGTTTGATTTTCAGCTCGGCAGTTTCTCTGGTTTAGACCGTGAAACAAAGACCGTGACTATTGCGCCTTTATATAATGACTGTGATGAATTACTGATTGCTGAGCGTACTTTACAATACGATTACTTGGTATTAGCGATTGGCAGTATGTGTAATGACTTTAATACTAAAGGTGTTAAAGACAACTGCATTTTCTTAGACAGCCCAGATCAAGCACATCGTTTCCACAAAGAATTGTTGAATGCATTCTTGTTGCATGGTGCTAACAAAGATAAAGATGCCAAAGTAAACATCGCTATCGTTGGTGCAGGTGCGACAGGTGTAGAGCTTTCTGCTGAATTACACAATACCGCATCACAGTTATCGGCTTACGGCTTTACTAATGTAAGCCAAGAGTCGTTAAACGTAACATTAGTGGAAGCCGGTAAGAGTATTTTACCGGCATTACCAGCGCGTATTTCTGCTGCGGCGCACCACGAGTTAACTAAAATTGGTGTTGATGTGCGTACCGAAACTATGGTGACGGAAGCGAATAGCCAAGGTCTAGTAACCAAAGATGGTGACGAAATTCCAGCATCGTTAATGGTATGGGCGGCGGGTATTAAAGCGCCTGATTTCATGAAAGACATTGCCGGACTAGAAACCAATCGTATTAACCAGATCGTGGTTAAAGACAGTTTACAAGCTAGCCGTGATGACAGTATCTTTGTGATTGGTGATTTAGCATCGTGTACTCAAGCCGATGGTTCATTTGTACCACCGCGTGCTCAAGCTGCACACCAAATGGCGACAGTGGCATTTAAAAATATCATGACGCTGATGCAAGGCGGCGCAACGCTAAAATCATTTGTTTATCATGACCACGGTTCATTGGTATCACTAAGTAGCTTTAGCACTGTTGGTAGCCTGATGGGTAACCTGACTAAAGGCAGCATGATGGTAGAAGGTCGTATTGCTAGAATGGTGTATATTTCATTGTACCGTATGCATCAAATTGCCTTGCACGGTTATGTTAAAACTGGTTTGATGATGTTGGTTGGTAGTTTAAACCGCGTATTACGCCCAACGCTTAAACTGCATTAATAACGGTTTGACTTGATTGAATGAAGCTAGTTTAATCGAGTTATAGCAACTTTATAGAAAGATAAAAGGAATGGCCTGGTGGTCATTCCTTTTTTATTGGCTGGCTTTTATCGGGTAAGCTGTTGTAGTTAAATTGTATTGGTCTAAATCGCAATAGGCGTTTTACTTTTCTCACCACCAATCTCTCGTACTAACTTCGGCACTAAAAAGCCCGGTAAACGTAATAATAATTCATTCATCAATGCCACGGCTTTTTCTTCTGGTACTTCAAAATGACTAGCGCCTTCGACCCTATCTAATACATGCAAATAATAAGGTTGAATACGATTATCAAACAGGCGCTCATGTAATGCCACTAAATCATCGGCATTATCATTAATGTCAGCTAATAATACGGCTTGGTTATATAAGTCGATCCCTGCTGCGGTGAGCTTCGCTAATGCAACGGGTAATTCTGCGGCTAACTCATTAGGATGATTAATATGTAATACCACGCTGCAACGCAAACTCGACTGTTTTAGCAGGGTCACGAATTCATCGGTCACCCGGCTCGGCATCACCACGGGTAAACGCGTATGGATGCGTAGACGCTTAAGGTGCGGGATCTGTTCTAGTTGTTCTACTAACCAGCCAAGTTGTTCGTCGTTGGCCATGAGTGGATCGCCACCACTAAATATAACCTCGATGACCTCGGGTTTAGAGCGAATATAGTCGATTGCTTGTTGCCATTCGTGCTTGTTATTACTATTTTCTTGATAAGGGAAATGACGGCGGAAACAATAACGACAGTTGATCGCACAACCACCACGGACAATAAATAATACCCGATTGGTGTATTTGTGTAATAACCCTGGCACCACAGATTCGTGTTCATCAAGCGGATCTTTAATGAATCCGGCCTTTTGGATGAACTCTTGCTGCTTGGGCATGACTTGCAGAAATAGTGGGTCTTTAGGGTTGCCTTTTTCCATACGGTCCACAAACGATTGCGGTACGCGCATAGGGAATAACTGCCTTGCCGCAAAATCGGATTGGAAAGTTGTCTCGGGAAGTTCTAGTATAAAAAGTAGCTTTCTAGGATCTGAAATGGCACTTGCTAAGTCTTTTTTCCAATTTTCCTGCATCTTTGCTCCATTTCGGGTTATCATTTGCGGCATTATTGAACTCTAATTATTGAAATCTATTTTTTCATGAGGATAACATGGCAACATACAAAACCAGTGATTTTAAAGGCGGTTTAAAATTCATGCTTGATAATGAGCCTTGCTCTATCATCGAACATGATCATGTAAAACCAGGTAAAGGCCAAGCATTTCATCGCGTTAAAGTTCGTCGTTTAGTTTCTGGTAAAATTCTAGAAAAAACATTTAAGTCTGGCGAAACTGTTGAAGCAGCAGACGTAATGGAAGTAGAATTAGCGTATCTATATAACGATGGCGAACACTTCCATTTTATGAACAATGACTCGTTTGAGCAAGTTGAAGCTGACGTAAAAGCGGTTGGCGATACGGCTAAATGGCTTGTTGAACAAGATATCTGCGTTATTACTACGTGGAACGATAACCCAATTGCTGTTACACCACCAAACTTTGTTGAATTGGAAGTAACAGAAACAGATCCTGGCCTAAAAGGCGATACGCAGGGTACGGGTGGTAAACCTGCAACATTAACTACAGGTGCCGTTGTGCGTGTACCTCTATTCATCCAAATCGGTGAAGTAGTGAAAGTTGATACACGTACTGGCGAATACGTTGGCCGTGTAAAATAAATTGATTATACGCTAACTTAATTAGCGTTAATGAATGATAAAATGCCAGTCTTTTGACTGGCATTTTAGTTTTTGAGAAACTGGTAAATAATTGTTCAAATAAACAGGCTTTATAGCATTAATTAAAGTAAGTCGGTGAGCCGGACGTCTTTAATTAATGCTATGTAGATTATGCATAGCGTTAACGTTTTAAGTTATGGCAACCGGAGTGGATATGAGTGAATTGAATTGGCAACCTAGTGCAAGTTTTACTGCGCTACGTGCTCGGGCTGAAGTATTAAATACTATTCGTGAGTTTTTTGCGAGGCGTGAGGTATTAGAAGTTGATACGCCAGCGCTGAGTCAAGCCGCTGTTACCGATGTACATTTAGATGCATTTAGCACGGTATTTGTTGGCCCTGGTTACAGCCAAGGTCTGTCCTTATATCTGCAAACCTCACCTGAATTCCACATGAAAAGGTTGCTAGCAGCAGGCAGTGGTTGCATTTATCAGATGAGTAAATCGTTTCGTAATGAAGAAGCGGGACGTCATCATAACCCTGAATTCACTATGCTGGAATGGTATCGGATTGGCTTTGATCATTTCCAATTGATGGATGAAATGTCTGAGCTACTCACCCTAGTATTAGGTTCTGGTAAAGAGCAGCGCTTCACTTATCAAAATGCATTTAAACAATTTTTACAGCTAGACCCTTTAACCGCAACGATGGATGAATTACGTCAAGCGGCAAAACCGTACGGGGTCTATGACGTATTAGAGAATGAACCTGATCGTGACACTATTTTACAGCTATTATTTTACGTTGGTGTCGAAAGTCAAATTGGCCAAGACGCACCCTGTTTTATTTATGATTTCCCCGCATCGCAAGCGGCATTAGCGCGCATTAGCCAGCAAGATACACGCGTGGCAGAGCGCTTTGAAGTGTATTTTAAAGGTATTGAATTAGCTAATGGCTTTCATGAGTTAGCTGATGCGAAAGAGCAGTTAAGACGGTTTAAAGCCGATAATGCTAAGCGTAAGACCATGGATTTATCCGAGCAACCTATCGATTATCATTTGATTGATGCGCTTACTGCTGGCTTTCCTGATTGCGCTGGCGTGGCGTTAGGTATTGATCGATTAGTGATGCTGACGGTGGGTGCAAATAGCCTTGATGAGGTTATTGCTTTTCCGACTCCTAGAGCCTAAAAGCAGTCAAAAAATAAAGGACGAGTAGGCTTAGTTATTGAAGCTAAGTCGTATTCATCCTTTCTATCTCTCTTTTTATTCCTATTGCTAGTTCTAGCTCAAGAGCAGCTTATCTTAAGCTGCCTTTCTTCATACTCATGATATGACTGCTATCACTGACTTTAAAACCATCTTTTACGCGTAGGTCGAGTTGCGGTAAGGCAATGCGGATATTATGCTCTTTAAAGACGTGGGTAATACGCGTATTAAGCTCATGGGTCATGGTTAAACGATGACCCATTTCTGATACGTAGCAACGTACTTCAAAGCGTAGTGCATGTGGGGCAAACTCAATAAAGAATACTTCCGGTCCCGGGTTATCAAGGCTTAAACTATTTTCTTCGGCACTTTCTAATAGCAGTTTTGTCACTAGCTCGATATCAGAATCAAATTCAACGCCAATATTAATGATCACACGGGTAATGGAATCGGACAGTGACCAGTTAATAAATTGCTCGGTAATAAATGCTTTATTCGGCACAATGATTTCTTTTCTATCCCAATCGACAATGGTCGTAGCACGGGTTTGAATTTTACTGATGCTGCCGGTTAAATCACGAATGGTCACGGTATCGCCAATACGGATCGGTTTTTCAAATAAGATAATTAAACCAGATACAAAATTCGCAAAAATCTCTTGTAAGCCGAAACCTAGACCGACGGTTAACGCGGCCACTAGCCACTGGGTTTTCGCCCAATCAACCCCTAAGAAGTTAAAGCCGATGACAAAGCCAATCGAGATTGTCATGTATTTGGCTAAGGTGGTGATCGCAAAGCCTGTACCCGGAGAGAGATCTAGATGTTGTAAAATCAACAGTTCGAGCGCACCGGATAAATTACGTATTAATACCAAGGTCAGCACAAAAATAGTGAGGGCTAACAGACAGCTTTTTAACGTGATAGGGTCGATATACTCAACCCCATTTAAGGTGCTGGAAGCATCCCACAAGGTGATGGTATCCAAGAAGATAAACGCACTTTGAATTTCTGACCAGAACAGCGCGTTTAAGGCCATAAATAATAGCGTTAACAAGGTACGCAGCAGACCGAGTGATTGCGCACTAATTTGATCTAAATCGATTTCAGGCTCTTCGATATCAAAATGACTTTCTTGACTCGAATTTTGCCCGCCTTTTTCAACTTCTTTAACACGTTGGGCGATAATGTCGATACGTTTCGCTTTGGCACGCTCAAAGGCAAGGCGACGTTTTTGTAAATGCATGCCACGACGGATCAAGTAATAACTTAATAAAAAGAACAGTCCCATTAACAGTGACGATTCCATCTGTTTTAACAACACTTGGGCGGTATACAAGTAACCCATGATCGCCATGATCGCAGACGCTATTGGTGCGAGAATAAATGCAGACCAAATGGTGTGATGGACAATGTGTGGCTTGTCATTATTCTTTTTCTGATAGGTTAACGGCAGCTTTTCACGATACAAACGGTAATAGAATTGCACCAATGCGCCACAGGTAATGACAAATGCCAGACGGCCGAGCGAACCGTCATAGGCTTGTTCTGGATATTGGTAACAAAGCACTTGGATGATGTATGACGGCCAAGAGATAAAAAACAGCACTTGGTAATAGCCCCAAATCTTAGCAATACGCTCTTTACTAATTTTCAAATGGATCTGTAGTAGGCCTTTATGGCGAGTCAGGTTGTGCATGAACAAATAGATAATTAATAAAAATAGCGAGTCTTGTAAAGCGTGGCCAATATTGACGGCAAACGGGTACTGCCATGCATTTATCAGTAACTCGGTAATGATAAATAGCGTGATAGGTAAGATCAGCGCATCAGCCAGTGAATAAGCTAGATTGCGTAGCGTATAAGCGAACTTATCTTGGGTGACCTTACCTACTTTTGGTGATGTTTCGGCAATATGCTTGGTGAAGTATTTGTTTAAGGGGGCGCGTAAATAAGTCAGTCCTAAAATTAATAATGTCGCTAAGCTTAGTGTTGCTAATGGTGTCGAGAATAAGGCCTGTGGAATGGTAATGCTGTTATCAATTGAGGTGAACCAAAGCATACTCGAAAAGAGCTCGGTAATACTTTGCGTGCCCAGTGAGGGAATACTCGGTACCCAAAATAAATGTTCATCCGCTTGCTGCTTAATTTGTACTAGCGTGTTATTCATCTTGCTATAGCTGACTTTTAGTTTTGCTTGTTCGTAGATATGGTTATCTAAGCTCGAGATCAGCTTGCTGAGTAGCAGGCGACGTAACTTAATAAAGCGTAACAAACTGGCTTGTTCTTCAGCCGTTAGCGCCTTTGTTGTTAATGGTAAACTGTCTAATTGAGTGAGCATTTTTTGATAGCGAAAACGCGCTAAGCGACTTTCGACAATGGCATTTTCTAGTTTTTCTAGTGGCGGTTCACTCGGTAAACTACTTACCTGTGCGCGTAAATTTTCACCAAACGCAGAACTGATTTTAAGCCATTCAACTTGCTCATTAAAGTTAATCAAGGTGTTGGTGAGTGCATCGACTTGTTGGCTAACAGCTTGCTGCTTGTCTTGCATCGTTTCGTTTTTGGCCGAGACAATTTCCAGTGCATTAGACAGTTCTTGGTTGATTTCCAGCTGTAACTGTAAAAAGGGTGAACTAATCAGTGATGAATCATTGATTTGTTTGCTACGGGCAATGGCATCTTCGGTTTCTTTACGTAATATGCTGTTTCGTAACTCGGTCAAAGTGGTGAGATAGAGGCTGACGTCTTTTTGTTCTAATAAGTTTAAACGACGATTGAGCTGGGCTAATTCGCTGCGGTTGCTGGCACTGAGCTGTTCAAGTTCCAGCATTTGGATCTGGTTTGATAGTGATGACTGTTTTATTTGCAGCGAAACCCGTAAGGCTTCTTGCGCATCGGTTAAGCTGATTTCATCGTTACTGTTAGCAACTAATTTATCGTGCTCTTTTTGGATGTTGGTTAATTGACCGCGTAAGTGTTCGATATCAGTCTGAAATGAACTGATCCGAATGCCTATCATGGTGAGTTCGCTACTGCGTGCTTGTTGTTGTTTTTTTAATGCCGTTTGACTGGAATTTTGTCTGGCTATCTCTTGCTCGACTTTATTGACTGGCCAGTTACTGGCGTCAGCAAAGGAGGCTGGTTTGTAGTTGTCTATCTGGGTTTTTAAAGTTTGCGATGTAACAGGATAGTCATCAATAATATTTTGATAATTTTCGGCTGTTTGGCGCGCATGGGTATCTTCGCTTAAATCTTTTAAGGCTTGTTGATAGTACTTGAGCTGTAATTTAATTGAGGGCGTTGGCTCGAGCTCTTCCAGCTGAAAAATGGTGTTATTAAGCTGGGCTTCACCATAACTAAGCTGTGCCTGAACTGGCGTAATAAATAATGAAAATAGAATAAGTAAAATTACATAATTTTTAGTCATCATAATATTTCATAAGTACGGCGCATAATGTCATTGATATTAGAGTCTGTATTATCAATTTACGTTATGGGTACTATTTTTTTCCTGCATGCCAAGTTTCAAAGAGGGCGGCTGAAACAACTAATACGCCTCCAGTGATGGTTGCGGCATTGGGAATTTCACCTAAAAAGGGGATCGCTAGCAAACTACCATAAAGCGGTTGTAAGCAGGCTATAAGCCCCACTGTTTTCGCTTTTAGGTGACGTAATGCTGTAACTAGCAGTGTGTGCGGCATTGCGGTAAAGCAAATTCCTAACACAACTAATAACGTCCAGTTGTCATTATTTATAGCGGCTAAGTTTACACTCAAAAATGGGGAAAGCATACACGCGGTTAATAAAGTTTGATAAAACATTGTGTGGGGGCCGCTGTATTGTGAGAGCTTACGCTTGTAGAGAATGTTTCTTAAGGTAAACAGAAATGCAGAGCTAATACCGCTGATAATACCCAGCGTCACCTCATTTTCTAAAGACAGTTCTGGTACTAATAAACTGATGCCGATTAATACTACAGTGGCCGAGATGATATCCTGACCTTGAATTTTTTCTCGATTAAACAGTGGCTCTAAAAATACCGTCATCACAGGATAAGTGTAGAAGGCAATAAGTCCAATCGCAATGGTCGACAATTGCATGCCTAAGAAAAATGTCACCCAATGCGCGCCCACCAATGCGGCTAATAAGACTGCCCAACCATAGTCACTTAACTTGTTTAATCGCAGCGGCTGTTTGGTTACTTTTAATAATAAACATAAGACGGTCGCGGCTATTACACAACGGATAATGGTGATATCAAGTGCACTTAGTGGAATGAGTTTGGAAAATAATGTGGTGCCACCCAGTAATAGCGTTGCCGAGTGAAGAGCCCATAGGCCTTGTTTACGTTGTTCCATTAATTGCTTACATCCTTGCAACTGCTAGCCAGATCAATTGGCATTATGAGTAATGGTTTTATAGTCGATATTGGTGTTTTGGTTATAGGAGAATTAATTGTCGAATGTTAGCGTGGTGTGGTGAATATAACCCGTTATAGCATGATGTATAACGGGTTAATCGAGCGAACTGACGCGCTTATTTAGCTTTGATTCGAGCGAATGCTTCACCCATCATCGTTGGTGCAGTTGGCTGTAGTTCATCAACAAATTCAATCGCGTCTTTAGCAAACACGGCAACGATAGTTGAACCAAGTTTAAAGCGGCCCATTTCAGCGCCTTTTTCGATAACGATTGGTGCTTGGTTTTCATACGTCCAACGCACGATCTCTTTATTTTTCGATGGTGCAACTGTGCCGTGCCAGATTGTTTCAATGGAAGCAACGATTGTTGCGCCAACTAAGACCATGGCAAACGGACCCACTTCGGTATCAAAGATAGCGATAGCACGTTCGTTACGAGCAAATAAATTCGGTACATTTTGCGCGGTCAGTGGGTTTACTGAAAACAGATCACCCGGCGCAAAAATCATTTCTTTTAACGTACCCGTAATTGGCATGTGAATACGGTGATAATCACGTGGCGATAGATATACCGTGGCAAAGTCACCATCTTCAAATTTGTTGGCTAGTTGACGATCGCCACCTAATAACTCGCAAACACTGTAGTCATGACCTTTAGCTTGGACAATACGACCTTGCGTAATTGGACCCGCTTGGCTTACTGCGCCGTCTACTGGTTGACATAACATGTTGTCGTCAGCATTGATTGGACGTACGCCTTCTTTTAATTCACGGGTAAAGAAGTCGTTAAATGTTTGGAAGTGTGCAGGGTCTGAATGTTTTGCTTCATCCATATTTACATTGTAACGCTTGATGAACCAAGTGATTACATTTGTTGTTACTTTACCGTGCGCGCCGGCTGCGAATAAACCAATAAGACGAGATAAACCGTGTTGAGGAAAGCAGTATTGGGCAATAACTTTAAGCTTGTCTAGCACCTGAGAGCCTCTTAAATAGTTGAATAAGGTAGAATTAACGCCATTGTAACAAGTTTGACTATTGTTGTCAGAATTAGCTGTTGTCAGAATTTACGTAATGAGTTTGAGCAGATAATCGTTACCTTGCTATTTGTAGCAGCAAGATAACCTTGATTATATTTTTTATTACGTCATGAGCGCGTGTTATTTACGCACTGGAACATGACGCGTTGGGCGATTATCTAACATGGTTTCTAATATACGCAGGTAGTTATCAAAGCGTACTTTTTTGATCTTACCTTGTTTTATCGCATCTTGTAGTGCACAACCTGGGTCGTTTTTATGCTTACAATCGCGGAAACGACATTCACCTAAGAAATCGCGGAACTCGATAAAGCCGTTCGCGATCTCTTCTGGTTTCATGTGCCACAACGAGAATTCACGTACCCCTGGTGAATCAATTAAATCACCACCTGATGGAAAGTGATATAAACGCGCAGTCGTTGTTGTGTGGGTACCCAGACCGGATTTTTCTGATACATCACCCACCTCGACATCTAGTTCAGGCATTAATGCATTCACTAGTGATGATTTACCTACGCCTGATTGACCAACAAAGATAGTGGTATTATCTTTTAATAGGTGTTGCAACTCAGATAAGCCTTTACCTTCGAGAGATGATACTTGCCATACTTCATAGCCGATATCACGGTAAGTTTGTAGTTGTCTGTTAATGGTAAATAATTCATCAGTGGTTAATAAATCAATTTTGTTTAATAAGATCACTGGACGAATTTTTACATCTTCAGCAGCAACGATATAGCGGTCGATAATATTAGTTGAGAATTCTGGCACTACAGAGGATACGATCACAATTTGATCAATATTGGCAGCGATAGGTTTAATACCATCGTAGAAATCAGGACGTGTTAACACGGTTCTGCGTTCGTGTACTGCTTCGATAATACCAGAAATTCCTTGCAGCTGTTCATTACCTAAGCGCCAAACAACACGGTCACCCGTTACTAAGCTCGCAATAGAACGACGTAGATTACAACGGTGAATGATACCATCCTCAGCTTCTACATCCGCATGTTGACCAAAGCGGCTAATGACCACACCTTCTTGCTTTTTGCCGAGAAGAGAGTCATCCCATTCTTTTGTATCTGGCTTTTCTAGACGTTTAGTCTGGTTGCTACGTACACGACGTATTTGACCTTGGGTTAGATGTTTCTTTTTAGCCACGGGTAATTTAATTCCTGAGTTGTAACAACACGTATTGTAGTACAGCTGTTGCTGAACATCGCATTTCGAGGTCGATAAGGTATAATAACCTTAAACATACGATTACACGACAACTATTAGGATTTCCTCTATGCAACTTGCCGACAATACCGCGCAATTTAATGAAAATAATTTAGTTTGGATTGACTTAGAAATGACAGGTCTTGATCCAGAAAAATGTCTGATCATTGAAATTGCCACTATCGTTACCGATAGTGAATTAAATATTCTTGCAGAAGGACCTGTATTAGCGATTCATCAAGATAAAACAGAACTTGATAAGATGGATGACTGGTGTACAACCCACCATACCAATTCAGGTCTGGTTAAACGCGTATTAGCGAGTGAAGTGACTGAAAAAGAGGCGGTTGCACAAACGCTAGCGTTCTTACATAAATGGGTACCTGCAGGTAAATCACCATTATGTGGTAATAGTATTGGTCAGGATCGACGCTTTTTGGTTAAGTACATGACGGATTTAGATGATTATTTCCATTACCGAAATGTTGATGTAAGCACGATTAAAGAATTAGGCCGTCGTTGGTGCCCTGAGGTTGTAGCGAGTTTTCACAAGCAAGGTTTGCATTTAGCATTGGATGATATTCGTGAATCAATCGGCGAATTACAGCATTATCGTCAACATATGTTTAAAATTTAAGCGCTGACACGACTGGTTAGATAATTTTACGACCTTATAGTTGAAACATTCGGCGATATAAGGCTTTTTTATAATAAAGCCTTGGTCTAGGCTTGCAAAAACCAGTCGGATCTATATAATTCGGCACCTAAGATACGAAGCGGTACTAGCTCAGTTGGTAGAGCGCAACCTTGCCAAGGTTGAGGTCAAGAGTTCGAGCCTCTTGTACCGCTCCAATCTTTTCTTAGAATAAAAAGTAGAATACCAAAGCGGTACTAGCTCAGTTGGTAGAGCGCAACCTTGCCAAGGTTGAGGTCAAGAGTTCGAGCCTCTTGTACCGCTCCAAATTCAGATTTGTTTGAATGTTAATTCACTCGAATGAATCGAATAGTTACTGAAACTTTAAATCAGACAGATGCGGTACTAGCTCAGTTGGTAGAGCGCAACCTTGCCAAGGTTGAGGTCAAGAGTTCGAGCCTCTTGTACCGCTCCAATCTTCTGATCACACCAATGATTAGGAGATAAGTTGAGAAACTATAAATCACAATGAAGCGGTACTAGCTCAGTTGGTAGAGCGCAACCTTGCCAAGGTTGAGGTCAAGAGTTCGAGCCTCTTGTACCGCTCCAATCTTCTTATCACACCAATGATTAGAAGATAAGTTGAGAAACTATAAATCACAATGAAGCGGTACTAGCTCAGTTGGTAGAGCGCAACCTTGCCAAGGTTGAGGTCAAGAGTTCGAGCCTCTTGTACCGCTCCAATTTCTTTCTTCATACCATGACGAAAGAGATACAGTTCCTGAAACTTTAAATCAGACAGAAGCGGTACTAGCTCAGTTGGTAGAGCGCAACCTTGCCAAGGTTGAGGTCAAGAGTTCGAGCCTCTTGTACCGCTCCAAATTCAGATTTGTTTGAATGTTAATTCATTCGAGTGAGTCGAATAGTTGCGAAACTTTAAATCAAAATGAAGCGGTACTAGCTCAGTTGGTAGAGCGCAACCTTGCCAAGGTTGAGGTCAAGAGTTCGAGCCTCTTGTACCGCTCCAAATTTATTAGTATTTGAAAATAAAATGTCTTTCTTCAGACCATGACGAAAGAGATACAGTTCCTGAAACTTTAAATCAGACAGAAGCGGTACTAGCTCAGTTGGTAGAGCGCAACCTTGCCAAGGTTGAGGTCAAGAGTTCGAGCCTCTTGTACCGCTCCAATTTTTCCCCTTATAATTTCTTCGTGTATAACATTTTTTACTATCTCTCCTTATTACCTTCATTATTATAAAATCCAAAATCCAAAATCCAAAATCCAAAATCCAAAATCCAAAATCCAAAATCCAAAATCCAAAATCCAAAACTTTATAGCCACTAATTTTTATCCTATGTCATTTAGACCAATTTCACTTATTTATTAAATGCTATAGTGCTTAGTCACTTACGGCTTTGATAAGCTAAGTATTTGTTTTGGAACCTACTATAATCTCAAGGATTGACATGAAAGCGGATAATAAACTCAGTAAAATCGTTAAGAAAGTAACGCTACTGCCAAAAGGTTGCCATGCACCGGCATTGTCTTTGGTGTTTGGTAAGGTGATTAAATTTGCCGGTACCTCAAAAGTACGTGTCGAAAAGTTAGATTTTTCCGGCTCTAAACTGAGCTTAAAAAATCGTAAACGCGTACAGAATCACATTGGTGGCGTGCATGCTGCGGCGATGGCATTATTGGGTGAGTCGGCAACTGGTTTTCTAATCGGTATGCATGTACCTGATAACCGTATTCCATTATTAAAAAATATGAATATTGATTATGTTCGCCGTGCTGCAGGTGATTTAACGGCGGTAGCGTCATTAACCGATGAGCAGATCAATCATATTCGTAATACCGAGAAAGGTGATATCTCTGTACCGGTTGTTATCACCGATAGTGAAGGCAATGAACCGATTAAAGCCGAATTTATTTGGGCTTGGGTACCGAAAAAACGTTAATTTACCATTTTTGTATACCGAAACGACTGTGACGTAAGCCTTGCGGTAACGCGCGAAAGATGACGTAAAATAAGTGGTTTCGGTATCACTCTATCATCACATTTCTTTGCTATCCTTATTTATTACCACGTCTTTTTTCCTGCCTGTCTTCAGCAAATGTAGTTACTTTTATAAAATTAAACGGTCGACATAAACGCTAATTTTTATATTAAATTGTGGTTATCAATTAAATTACGACGTTTTAATAAAAACCTTGTGACTACGGTTAACTATATAATAGTAGGTATGTTTTTAGATGTTGTTTGGATTAAATACTCTATTCATTGTTAGTTGCTAACCATATTACTGAAAGAACTTGATTTTTATAGTTAACAAGAACATTGTGTAGCTCGTAAAAATAATCTTCAATTAATCTAATCAAATTTACTTCAATCAGGGGTGTGGCATGTCGGTATACAGTACCTTATGTTTTCTCGCTGCAGTTGCCATTTTCATTGCGTTTATTAATAGCAAAATTGGCAAGATGCAAACAACAATTGCGATAACCGCGGGATCAATAATACTGTCTTTAGGTATTGTGATTGCAGGTCAAAGCGGTTGGTTTCATTTAGAAGCAATCGCCACAGAGCAATTAAATAGTATCAACTTTGAAAGCTTTTTATTAAAAGGCATCTTAGGCTTCTTATTATTTGCTGGCGGTTTAGGTATCAAGTTAGCGCACATGCGAGACCAGAAATGGGAAATCACTGTGTTAGCGCTGGTTGCGACGTTATTCTCAACCGCCTTTATCGGTGGGGTGTTATGGGGATTCTGTCAACTTGTTGGTATTCCCTTAGACTTCATTTATTGCCTACTGTTTGGTGCGCTTATTTCACCGACGGATCCGATCGCGGTACTGGCTATTGTCAAGAACCTCGATGCTCCACAGCGAATTTCAACGCAAATCGAAGGTGAATCATTGTTCAATGATGGCTTTGGTTTAGTGATTTTTATGACGCTGTTTACCGTCGCCTTTGGTAGTGAAGCGCCGACTGTTAGCAGTGTGACCCAGTTATTCTTGCATGAAGCGATTGGTGGCATCATCTATGGCCTTGCGCTTGGTTTAGTATTCCATTATTTAATCAGTTCGACTAACGATCACTCGATGGAGCTGTTGTTGACGATTGCTATTCCAACCGCGGGTTATGTATTTGCTGACGTGATCCATGTGTCTGGTCCATTAGCTATGGTTGTTGCCGGTATCATGATTGGTAACTGGACGCGTCAAAAAGGTTTTTCACCAGAAAGTGAGTACCACTTGGATCACTTCTGGGAACTGGTCGATGAATTCCTCAATGGTATTCTATTCTTACTGATTGGTATGGCGATGTTGTTATTTAGCTTCCATGAAGAAGATTGGATCTTGATGGTCTTTGCGATCCCTCTGGTATTAGTAGCGCGTTATTTAAGTGTCAGATTCTCTTATTTATTCTTTAACCGCTTTCGCAGTTACAACCCATTTGCAGTGCGGATCCTGACGTGGGGTGGTTTACGTGGCGGTTTAGCGCTGGCGATGGCGTTGGCTATTCCAGCTGGGGTATTTATTATTCCAGAGAAGAATATCGATGTACGAGAAATTATTCTGGTGATGACGTATTCGGTTGTGGTGTTCTCTATTTTGGTGCAAGGCTCAAGTATTACTGGCTTGATCCATAAAGCAAAAGCATGGGAAGCACAGCAGCTGGTTAATGCGACTACGGAAAGCAATGCTACTGTGGAAACTGTGGAAACTGCGGTTACTGAGAAAAGCCATGCTGTAGTGGAAAGTGCTGTAGCGGAAAGTACAGTGGTAGAAAAAACGGCTAGCGGTGCTGACGACAGTATTGATACTGGGGTTGATAAAACCGACAAGTAAGCGACAAAGCTATAAACGCTAAAGCGCGTAGGGGACTGTCCTCTACGCGCTTTTTGTTATCGTCTCATTAATGTTTATGCATCGCGTGGTAGGGCTTTTTCCACCATGCGAATTAATTTATCTTTGGTCTTATCTATTTGTAATACCGGAATAATACTACCTGCCTTGGTTTGCTGTTGTTGCAGTGCCCAAGTGATATGCTCTTGGACCATGGCGGTTGTTTCCCCAAACTTGGCTTCTAAAGCGGCGACGATCTCTGCTGAATAGGCCGCGTTACCCAAAGCCACAGAAATATTACGTAACCAACGCTCGTGGCCAATACGACGGATCGGCGAGCCTTCTGTTTGTTTTAAGAAGTAAGTTTCATTCCACGCATATAGGGTTAATAATGCTGGTGAGTGTAAGTTAGATCTAGGGTGAAAGTCTTTTTCGCCAGTAATCGCGGCAAATCGATTCCATGGGCAGATCAACTGACAATCATCACAACCATAGATTCGATTACCAATTAACGCTCTATATTGTTCCGGTATCGGGCCGAACAGTTCAATCGTAAGGTAAGAAATACAGCGATTTGCATCAACGCTATAAGGTGCGACAATCGCTTGGGTTGGACAAATCTGTAAACATGCGGTGCATTTACCACATTGATTTTCAATTGGTTTATCAACGGGTAATGGCAGGTTTATTAATATTTCACCAAGGAAAAACCACGAGCCAGCTTCTTTATTTAAAATTAATGAATGTTTACCTGTCCAACCTAAGCCGGCTTTTTCAGCTAAAGGACGTTCTAATAATGGTCCGGTATCGACAAAAGGTCTAGCATCAAGGGTTTCACAATGCTCGCTGATCTTGTCGCCTAAATGTTTCAGACGTTTACGCACAATTTTATGGTAATCACGACCAAGCGCGTAACGGCTAATGTAACCTTTATCTTTTTGCTTTAAGGTTGTCGCCATCAGTGCATCGGGTGGCAGGTAATCCATGCGCACAGAGATAACACGAATAGTGCCGGGATAAAGTTCTTCTGGATGTGTTCGCATGCTACCGTAACGTGACATATAATCCATGTCGGCGTGATAACCGTTATCCAACCAGGTTTGAAAATGGGGTTCGTAGGTGGATAAATCAGTATCAGCAATACCGACTTGTTGAAAACCAAGTTCTGCCCCCCAGGCTTTAATTTGCTGCGTAAGTTGTTGATAGTCTATAGGAGGCATGGTTTATTATCTGTCTATTAGTAAATTGAGGTAAAGTTTATCATATTGTGGTTTTCTTTGGGCTCGACAATTTGTAGAATCTACATACCCGTCCAGTTTTACAAGTGAATGTCTTCACGCTGAGATATTTGCTGTGCGGGGATGAGTGAGTGGTTAGCATAACTCGATATAGCGTTTTATTTTAATGTTTAAGGTAGTTAAATTAGATGACAAATACAGTAAAAGTTTTCCTAGCAGACGAATCTGAAACCGTTGCTTTTGGTGCGAGCCTTGCGCGTTTATGCGATAGTGCCACGACCATTTTTTTACACGGTGATTTAGGCGCGGGTAAAACGACACTCAGCCGTGGTTTTGTACAAGCACTGGGTCATCAAGGTAATGTGAAAAGCCCTACTTATACATTGGTTGAACCGTATGAATTAGCTGATTGGAATGTTTATCACTTTGACCTTTATCGTCTAGCTGATCCCGAAGAATTAGAATTCATGGGTATTCGTGACTATTTTACCGATAATTGCCTGTGTTTAGTTGAATGGCCACAACGTGGTGAAGGTTTCTTACCTGTCGAAGATTTGAAAATTACGCTTACTTATGTTGATGAACAACGCGAAGTCGTTGTTGAAGGCGTTAGTGAATTAGGTGCAACGCTGGTTAATAAACTCGCCAATATAAATGTAGGATAAGATGTTTAAACGGATTTTATTATTGAGCATGGTATTTCTGTGCTTTATGCCATTAAGTTATGCTGCCAATTCGGTTACGGCTATTCGGATTGTTGAGCATGCGGACAAAACACGGATTGTTTTTGATCTGGCCAAAAAACCGTTATTTAATCTTTATGACCGCCATAAAAAAACACAAATCGTGGTAGATTTAGCCGGTACGCGTAACCTTGCTAATATTAGTCGATTAGCTAAATTAAGCAGTAATATCACTCGAGTTGAGCAGGCTAAGTCGGCTAAATCCAGTGATTTACGGATTATTTTCCACTTGGCTAAACCGATTCATTACCGCTTTTTTGAATTAGCGGGCAGCAAAACGGCTAAAAACAGGATCGTGATTGACCTACCGGTTAAACCGACGAAATCAGCCAAACCAGTGGTAAAGCAAAGCAATCCTATCATCGTAAAAAAAACCATTAAAAAAGCCGTGGTTAAACACCCGCGCAGGGATGTGATTATTGCCATTGATGCCGGCCACGGGGGGAAAGACCCTGGTTCGATAGGGTTTAAAAAGTTTGTTGAAAAAGACATTAACTTGGCGATTGCTAAGAAGACCGTGGCGATTTTAAATAAGAAAAAAGGCATTAAAGCGGTATTGATCCGTAAAGATGACCGCTACATATCGCTGAATGAACGTTCGGCCATTGCGCGTAAGTACAAAGCTGAATTGTTAGTATCTGTGCATGCTGATGGTTTTACCTCATCACAACCATCAGGTGCGTCAACGCTGATCTTGTCGCAAGGTCGGGCGAATTATGAGTTTAAGAAAAATCTGCGTAATGATAATGTCGATGGTTTGTTAGGCGGCGTAGGTGATGCCATTAAAAATAGCGATGATGATGATGATTTGCAGTACATGTTCCTTGATCTTGGCCAGCAATATTCCCAAGGTGCAGGGTATAACGTCGCCTCATTGATCCATCATGAACTCGCTAAAGTGACGGGCATGCATAAATCTAAACCGTACGAGCAAAGTTTGGCGGTATTAAAATCGCTGGATATACCTTCACTCTTGGTGGAAGCAGGTTTTGTCACCAACTATCGAGAAGGTAAGAAGTTAACCACGAGCAGCCATCAGTATAAAATTGCTAACGCCATTGCTCAAGGGAGCTATTTGCATTTTCGTAATGCACCGCCAAAAGATACTTACTTAGCGTACATGAGAAATAGCACGCATATTGTGACCAAAGGCGAATCACTTTCTGTTATTGCTAGCAGTTATGGAACATCGGTGACACGTATTAAACAGTTAAATAATTTAACCAAGAATACCGTGTTTATTGGCCAGAAATTGAAAATACCAACGAGTTAGGTGTGTCATGAAAATTCAAATTTTACCGCCCCGATTAGCCAACCAAATCGCGGCTGGTGA
The DNA here is from genome assembly GCF_002836355.1 of Moritella sp. Urea-trap-13. Taxonomy (NCBI): domain Bacteria; kingdom Pseudomonadati; phylum Pseudomonadota; class Gammaproteobacteria; order Alteromonadales; family Moritellaceae; genus Moritella; species Moritella sp. Urea-trap-13. The sequence continues at coordinate 125,615 of NZ_PJCA01000037.1, read as the reverse complement.
GGTGGTAGAACGCCCTTCATCGGTCGTTAAAGAGCTTGTTGAGAACAGTATTGATGCTGGCGCAACGCGTATCGACATTAATATTGAAAAGGGGGGCGCCAAGCTGATCCGTATTCGTGATAATGGTTCAGGGGTAGATAAAGACCAACTGGGTTTGGCATTGAGTCGTCATGCCACCAGTAAGCTTGCAACCTTGGATGATCTTGAAGCGATTGATAGTCTTGGTTTTCGTGGTGAAGCGTTAGCGAGTATCAGTTCTGTTTCTCGGCTTACCTTTACCTCGCGCACTAAAGCCCAAACCGAAGCATGGCAAGCCTATGCTGAAGGCCGTGATATGCAAGTACAGGTGAAACCTGCTGCGCATCCGATTGGTACTACGGTTGAAGTGATTGATTTATTTTTTAATACGCCAGCCCGCCGTAAGTTTTTACGTACGGATAAGACCGAATTCAATCATATTGATGAATTGGTTAAACGAATTGCATTAAGCCGCTTTGACTTACAGGTCACCTTGAAGCACAACGGTAAAGTTATCCGCAGTTATCGACCTGCGAGTACTATCGAGCAACAAGAGCGCCGTGTCGCCAGTATTACCAGCAACAACTTCATGGCTAATTGCATGGCGTTGAATTGTGAGCACGATGATATTAAATTATGGGGCTGGGTAGGTTTACCCCATGATAATGCGCCGATGGATGTGCAATACAGCTATGTGAATGGCCGTATGATGCGCGATAAGCTGATTAACCATGCATTGCGTCAGGCTTATGAAGAAGCCACTGGTATCGCCGCGCCACCGGCTTATGTGTTGTTTATTGAAGTATCGGTGCGCGAAGTGGATGTTAATGTCCATCCGGCTAAACATGAAGTCCGTTTTCACCAAGCACGTTTGGTGCATGACTTTATTTTCCAAGGTGTGTTTAAAGCTATCTCAGAAGGCATTAGTCCATCAATGCCTGCGGCGGCGTTACCGGTTCAGGAAATGATAAGTTACCCTGGACAAGCTGAACCATCTGCCAATGCTCACGTTGTTGAGGATTCGGCTCAAATGGAGATTACTGACAGTGCGGACTATGGTGCTAATGCTAATGTAAGCACAAGTGCCTATGTCGGTACACCTGTTAGTGTTCCTGCTAGTACTATGCCGATGCAAAAACAGCATGGTTACGGTGTCACTGATGCTGGCAGTAGTAATGCCAAGTCATCGGGTTACGCACCGCCGCGCTATATGCATGATGGGCCTTCAGCAGGTGCTATCAAGCAATACAATCACTTGTTACAGCCGACTAAGGCCGAAGTTGCCCAATTGCAGCAAGCGTCTAGAAACAGCGCTGCAGAAAACAGTCATCAAGGGCGTCAAACGCGTGCGAATAGGCCATCGATTGAGCAGCCCGTTGCACGGGTGAAATTACTGAGCTTACTCAGCGATAATTACTTATTAGTGCAAGATGATGAAGCCTTGTTGCTGGCTGATGTACAGGCAATGTGGCAAGTAAACTGCAAAATGCAATTGCTAGCGACGTGGGAACAAGGGGTTATATCGCAACCACTGTTATTGCCCATATCGATTAAATTAGACAAAAACTTTGTTGAAACCGCAAAAAAGCAGCAAAATTTGCTTAATCGGCTAGGGTTGGAGTTGAATTATAGCAATTCCGCCACCATTATCGTTAGAAAGGTACCAGCACAATTACGCCAAGCGAACTTATCTGCTGTGTTACCTGAGTTATTGCAACAGATAGTCCATCTATCCGAACAGGCTACCGCCTCGGATGTTGCGCCCTTGTGTCATTGGCTTGCAATACAAGGTAGTCACGGATTGACCAAATTTAGTTGGGAACAAGCGACTCAAATATATAGCCAATTTATCGAACAGGATAACTGTGTACAACAGCAATATCGTTCTAAACTATTTGAGAAAATTGACTATATGTCGGTAATAGAGAGATTTAACCGTGACTCAACAGCAAACTAAACCATTACCAAAAGCAATTTTTTTAATGGGGCCAACAGCGTCAGGTAAAACTGATCTTGCTATTGAGTTAACAAAAAACCTGCCATGTGAAATTATCAGCGTAGATTCAGCGTTAATTTATAAAGGTATGGATATTGGTAGTGCGAAACCTACCGCGGCAGAACTTGCCGAGGCGCCGCATCACTTAATTGATATTATTGATCCTGTAATGAGTTATTCGGCAGCTGATTTTCGTGAAGATGCATTAAAACATATGCAAGCGATCACAGATGCAGGAAAAATACCGCTACTTGTTGGCGGCACTATGCTTTATTTTAAAGTACTGCTTGAAGGTTTATCTCCGGTACCAACATCTGTGCCAGAGATTAGACAGGCCATTGAAGCGGAAGCAAAATTACGTGGCTGGGAATCATTACATCAAGAATTAGCTTTGTATGATCCAGAATCAGCAGCACGTTTACATCATAATGATGCACAACGTGTTTGCCGTGCGGTTGAAGTTTATCGTTTAACGGGTAAGTCATTAACAGAGCTTACCCAACAAAAAGGCGAGTCATTGCCTTATGATGTCACTCAGTTTGCTATTGCACCAACTGACAAAGCTGTGCTGCATGAACGTATCGAACGTCGTTTTAAATTGATGATCGCAGCAGGTTTTGAAGACGAAGTTAAAGGCTTACATCAACGCGATGATTTACATCTTGATTTACCCTCAATGCGTTGTGTAGGTTATCGTCAGATGTGGGAATACCTTGATGGCAACATGGACCATGATGAAATGGTGTTCCGTGGCGTTGTGGCAACAAGACAACTGGCAAAGCGTCAAATGACGTGGTTAAAAAGTTGGAACGATCTAACCTGGTTAGACTCCAAAGCAGATGACAATTTAGAAAAAGTTTTATTATCAGTTGGCTAGAGCCTATTTTTAAGCTGTATACTGGTAATTATTGGTTATATTTTCATTATAATAAAAATCTAATTTTAAAAGGAAACTATTGATGGCTAAGGGACAATCATTACAGGACCCGTTTTTGAATGCATTACGTCGCGAACGGATTCCTGTGGCAATTTATTTAGTTAACGGTATTAAGTTGCAAGGGCAAATCGAGTCATTTGACCAATTTGTTATTTTGTTAAAAAATACAGTCAGTCAAATGGTATATAAACATGCCATTTCAACTGTTGTACCGGCGCGTCCACTGCAACACGGTCTCCAACCTGAAAGTGAAAGTGATAAATAAATTTTTGAAATTTAAACTAAAAAATCTTGTGGGTCATATACTCATAGGGAGTCGTGAAGTTGTTTGATCGCCATGAAGCTGGTGAACGTGCCATATTAGTACACGTTAACTTTAATGATGAAGATAACCGAGAAGATCTGCATGAATTAGAAATGCTGGTTTCTTCTGCTGGTGTTAATTCGTTATCTGTCGTAACTGGTGCACGTTCAAGACCACACCCTAAATATTTTGTTGGTTCAGGTAAAGCAGAAGAAATTGCAGAAGCTGTAAAGCTTTATAATGCAGATATTGTTATCTTTAATCACGCCTTAGCACCACGTCAAGAACGTAACTTAGAAGCGTTAATTGAATGTCGTGTGGTTGACCGTACTGGTTTGATTTTAGATATATTTTCTCAACGTGCCCGAACCCATGAAGGTAAATTACAAGTTGAATTAGCGCAACTGCGCCACATGTCGACCCGATTAATTCGTGGTTGGACGCATTTAGAACGCCAAAAAGGCGGTATCGGTATGCGTGGTCCTGGTGAAACTCAGCTGGAAACAGATCGCCGTTTATTACGCGTTCGTATGGACAGTATTTTACGTCGTTTAGGTAAAGTTGTAACCAAGCGTGACCAAGGCCGTCGTATGCGTAAGCGTCGTGAAATACCGACAATTTCGTTAGTGGGTTATACTAATGCTGGTAAATCAACGCTGTTTAATCGTTTAACTAATTCTGAAGTGTATGCGGCAGACCAATTGTTTGCGACGTTAGATCCAACACTACGCCGTATTGCGGTTGCTGATGTTGGTGAAGTGGTGTTAGCGGATACGGTTGGTTTTATTCGTCATCTACCGCATGATTTAGTTGCGGCTTTTAAGGCGACTTTAACGGAAACTCGAGAAGCAGATCTACTTTTACATGTAATTGATTGTGCAGATGAAAGTATGCGCGGTAATATCATTGAAGTAAATTCGGTATTAACAGAGATCGATGCGGGTGAAGTACCTGTATTGATGGTATATAACAAAGTTGATAAGCTTGACGATGGTCGTTGTCGTATTGATTATGATGATGAAGGTAAGCCTGTTAACGTATGGTTATCGGCAATGTCAGGCGAAGGTACTGAGTATTTATATCAAGCATTGTCGGAATTACTGGCGAGTACCATGAAAGTGGTTAAGTTACAGTTACCCGCAATGCAGGGTAATATTGTAAGTCATCTATATAATCTCGATTGTATTGAACATGAAGCGTTTGCTGAAAATGGTGACTGGCTACTCGACATTAGAATGACTATGATTGACTGGCAGCGTTTGAAAAAGCACAAATGTAATAACATTGAAGATTTCATCCTTCAGCATTAGGCTGATATAATTAATATTTTCCCGAAACTATCTGGTAATGGAGATGCAAATGGCTTGGAATGAGCCCGGAAATGGCGGTAATAAAGATCGCGACCCTTGGGGACAAAAAGGGAAAGAGCAGGGACCCCCTGATCTTGACGAAGTATTTAAAAAGCTAACCAGCAAGTTTGGTGGCGGCAAAGGCGGTAAGTTTTCAGGAGGTGCTAACTTTAATAAAGTAGGTGTTTCTCTAGTACTTGGTGTACTTGCGGTTATCTGGGTGGTCAGTGGTTTCTATACGATCAAAGAAGCTGAACGTGGCGTGGTATTACGTTTCGGTCAGTATTCTCAAACGGTTGAACCGGGTTTATCTTGGTTACCAACGTTTGTTGATCGCGTAATCCCTGTTGACATAAAGAGTATTCGCTCTATGCCTGCATCTGGTTCAATGTTAACTAAAGATGAAAACGTTGTTGATGTAAAAATGGATATTCAATATCTGGTTATCAACCCACGTAATTATTTATTTAGTGTAACAAATCCGGATGATAGCTTACATCAAGCTATCGATAGTGCATTACGTTTTGTTGTCGGTCATACGACAATGGATGACGTGATCACTACGGGTCGTGAAGTGGTACGCCAAAGTACTCGTGAAAACATTGAAACGATTATTGATGCTTACGACATGGGTATTCAGCTTGTTGACGTCAACTTCTTGTCTGCACGTCCACCGGAAGCAGTTAAAGATGCATTCGATGATGCGATTGCGGCACAAGAAGATGAACAACGTTATATTCGTGAAGCTGAAGCGTATGCACGTGCCATTGAACCATCAGCACGTGGTCAAGTGAAACGTATTGAGCAAGAAGCTGAAGCTTATCAACAACAAGTTTCGCTAAAAGCACAAGGTGAAGTGGCACGTTTCGAAAGTCTATTGCCACAGTATAACCTTGCGCCTGAAGTAACGCGTCAACGTTTATATCTAGAAACAATGGAAGAGGTTTATTCAAATACAACGAAAGTTGTGGTTGATACTAAAGGTACTGGCAACATGCTTTATCTACCATTAGATAAGATCATGAGTGCTAACGCTACTGAGACTAAACCGGTACGTTCGGAAAACTCAGTATCAGCACCGCAACAACCAGCGAAATCTAATAACCGTTATCAGTATCCAGATACGAATAATACTAATGTTCGTCCTGATCGTTATAACACAGGGAGAAACTAAGCTATGAATCAATTAAAAGCAGTTATTTTAGTACTTGTGCTATTACTTGGTTTTTCGTCTTTCTTTGTGGTGAACGAAGGTGAACGTGCGTTAGTTGTACGTTTTGGTAAAGTACTTAAAACGGGTGATACAGCGAAGGTTTACCTTCCAGGTCTAAACTTTAAAGTACCATTTATCGATTCAATTCGAGTGTTAAGCTCACGCTTACAAACGCTTGATGGCCTTGCTGACCGTTTCGTTACGTCTGAAAAGAAAGATTTAATTATCGATTCTTACGTGAAATGGCGTATTGGAGACTTTGAGAAGTTTTACCTTGCAACCAATGGCGGTAATTTCTTACAAGCTGAGTCTTTATTATCACGTAAAATTACCAATGGTCTACGTAATGAGATTGGTAATCGCACCATTAAAGATATCGTTTCTGGTGAACGTGGCGAAGTGATGGAAGATGCACTAAAACGTATGGCTCGTTCATCTGAGCTAGGTATTTTGGTTGAAGATGTACGTATCAAGCAGATCAATTTACCTGAGGAAGTAAGCAACAGTATCTTCCAACGTATGAGTGCAGAGCGTCATGCTGTAGCGAAAGAACACCGTGCGCAAGGTTATGAGCAAGCTGAAATCATCAAAGCATCTGTTGACGCTAAAGTAACAGTAATGCTAGCTGATGCTAACCGTCAAGCACGTCAACTACGTGGTGAAGGTGATGCACGCGCAGCGAAGATTTATGCTGATTCATATAACAAAGATGTTGAATTTTATAATTTCTTACGTAGCTTACAAGCTTACACTAAGAGTTTTAGTAACAAATCTGATGTATTAGTTATCTCTCCTGAGAGCGATTTCTTCGATTACATGAAAGGCGTTTCTTTAAAATAAGCATTACTTGTTAATGAATAACAAAAAGCCGCTGTAATCTTAGATTGCAGCGGCTTTTTTTACTTTTTATTTTATCTGCTTGTTGTGATGGGACACATTACGACGTTGGGTGTTATGCCTGCACATCACATATAATGTCCATCACTTATATTCGTTGTTATGAGTCGCGATGAGTTTTTATGGGTGTTATCAATAGTGCGCTGCAATTTCTTCCAGTACTTGTAATGTCCAAGTCGCGATGCGTTCATCAGTCTGGTCATACTGGCTGTCTTCATCTAGCGCGAGCCCGAAAAATTGGCTTTCATCTTCGGTTAATGCTTTTGAAGCGACAAATTCGTAACCTTGGTTGGGCCATTGACCAATAAAGTGAATGCCCTTGCCTTGCAGCTCGTCAAACAACATGCCCATCGCATCCAGATACCATTCGCTGTAGTTAACTTGGTCACCAAGACCAAATAGCGCCACCGTTTTACCTGCTAGGTTAATGCCTGCAATGTCAGACCAAAGATCACCCCAGTCTTCTTGAAGTTCACCGTAATCCCAAGTAGAGATACCAAATAGCACCACATCATAGGTTTCTATATCGGTAAAACCTGTGTCTTTTATGTCATGTAAGTCGACAAGTTCTGCACCGATCTCTGCTTGGATCTTTTCCGCAGCTATGGTGGTATAAAAAGTAGTGGAGCCGTAATATAAACCGATTTTCATTATCTACATCCAAAGACAGAGTTGCTAATTACACTATGTGTTAATCGTGGTTTGAGCGTCAGTTGCACATTTCTCGTGCATCATTTTTATATAGTAACATGAGATAATTGTACTATAATCCATGTTTATTTATACAGTGTTGTTATACTGATGAAATAGCACTGGCAATTGTCATTGCTATCGTAATAGTTATCGCAATAGTTATAGTAATAGCAGCATAGGGCAGAAGCTTGGAAAAGATTGAAATAATAGAACAGTTTTTAGATGTTATGTGGCATGAGCGCGGATTGTCAGACAATACCTTGATGTCTTACCGCAATGACTTAAACCAATATCACCACTGGCTAGAGCAACATAAGCAGCAATTATTAACTGTCGATCGTCTTGAGATCCAAGCGTTCATGGCCAGCCGTTTTGATTTAGGCTACAAAGCGACGAGTACAGCGCGTCAATTGAGTGCTATTCGTCGCCTCTATCAATATTTCTATCGTGAACAGTTACGTGATGATGACCCCACCGCATTGCTCATCAGTCCGAAATTGCCACAGCGCTTACCGGGTAATTTATCGGAAGCTGAAGTCGAGGCATTGCTCGCTGCTCCGGATTTAGCTGACCCTATCCAATTACGCGATAAAGCCATGATGGAACTTTTGTATGCCACTGGATTACGGGTATCTGAGTTAGTGGGTTTGAGCATGGAGTCGATGAGTTTACGCCAAGGCTTAGTTCGGGTAACGGGTAAAGGCGGTAAAGAGCGTTTGGTACCTATGGGTGAAGAAGCTGTTTATTGGACTGAGCGCTTTATTGATGAATCGCGTGCGACGTTACTGAAGGGGCTAACATCTGATGTGGTATTTCCATCACGACGTGGCAACTTTATGACTAGGCAAACCTTCTGGCATCGTCTTAAGCATTATTCACAAGTAGCAGGGATCACCACGCATTTATCCCCTCATACCTTACGTCATGCCTTTGCCACTCACTTGTTGAACTACGGCGCGGACTTACGCGTGGTACAGATGTTATTGGGCCACAGCGATTTATCCACTACACAAATTTATACTCATGTCGCCACGGCGCGATTAGAGCAACTGCATAGTGAGCATCATCCTCGCGCGTAACAGCGCTGATGACCAGCTATTAGCAAGGGTAAAGCAAGGATTAAGGCTAGTGATAAATAACGAATTCTGTTAATTTATCGACTATAGATATCCATTAAGGATAACAGCGGAGACAAATCACATGTTAAAGAAAGTATTAATTACAGCAATCGCTGCAGGCTTAGTAGGCAGTTTTGTATTGGGAATAAACAGTGCGCCGGAGCAAACTGCACCGACACCAGATGTCGCGCTGCAGACTGTTGCAGCTAAAGCTGTAGCCGAAAGTACCAGTACTGAATTATTATCTGCACTAGCACCTGAAGACCAAGATATTTCACGCTTACTCGCTGAAAAACTTAACTTTAAAGTATCGAGTGTTAGTGATAGTGCGATCCCGGGCTTATTTGAAGTGGTCACAGACCAAGGCATCTTCTATGTGAATGCCGATGCTTCTAATCTTATTCAAGGCACGCTTTACCAAGTGGGTGATGCTGGTGTTACCGATCTAACGGAACAGGCAATGGGTAAAGTTCGCCAACAAGCAATACAAGCACTTGCGGGTGAAACGATCGATTACCCTGCAGAAAACGAAAAATATAGCATTACTGTGTTTACCGATATTAACTGCGGTTATTGCCGTAAGTTACATAATGAAGTCGCGCAGCTTAATGAACTGGGAATTAGCGTTAAATATCTAGCCTTCCCACGTGGTGGCCTGAATTCACCGACGTATCAAGACATGGCCTCAATTTGGTGTGCTGAAGATAAAGCCCAAGCAATGAACAATGCTAAACGTGGCGGTAAAGTTGTGCCTGAAATGTGTACCAATACCGTGGCCCAGCAATATGAACTTGGCCGTCGCTTAGGCGTGACAGGAACGCCGGCGATTGTGTTTGATAATGGTCAAATGCAACCGGGTTATGTGCCAGCTGCGCAGCTATTAAATCTGCTAGAAAGTATGGATAAATCTTGAATAAGCACATTAAGCGTCGCGATAATTTAGATTGCGACGGTATATCAGCAGCAGTTCCGGCATTGCTACGTCAGATTTATGCAAGTCGTGGCGTTACCTCTGACCAAGAGCTGGATAAAGGCGCTAAAAACTTATTACGCCCTAATCAGCTTCAAGGTATTACTGCTGCGTGTGAACTATTGGTCGCGGCGTTAGAGCAAAATCAGCGCATCATAGTGGTGGGTGATTTTGATGCTGATGGCGCTACAAGTACCGCATTATCGATACTGGCATTTAAGATGCTGGGTTATCGTAATGTCGATTTCTTAGTACCTAACCGCTTTGAATTTGGTTATGGCCTGAGTCCTGAAATTGTCGATCTTGCTGCCGCTCATGGCGCGCAAGTGATCATGACCGTGGATAACGGTATTTCCAGTATCGCTGGGGTTGCCGCGGCGAAAGCGCTGGGCATTAAAGTGCTAGTGACCGATCACCATCTACCGGGTAATGAAATACCAGCTGCAGATGCTATTGTTAATCCCAATCAACATGGTTGTACTTTCCCGAGTAAAAATTTAGCCGGTGTTGGTGTGGCTTTCTATGTGATGTTAGCATTACGCAGTGCGCTGCGTGAACAGAATTGGTTTGCCAAGCAAGGTTTAGTTGAGCCTAATCTAGCCTGCTTGTTAGATATCGTGGCACTGGGTACCGTTGCTGACGTGGTGCCATTAGATGCCAATAACCGTATTTTGGTCCATCAAGGTTTACAACGTATACGCGCGGACAAATGTCGTCCGGGGATTAAAGCCTTAATCGAAATTGCTAATCGTAATCAAGCGCAGCTTTGCGCCAGTGATCTGGGATTTGCATTAGGCCCAAGGTTGAATGCAGCGGGGCGCTTAGATGACATGTCAGTCGGTGTAGCTACGTTATTGTGTGAAGATCTCAATAATGCCCGTCGCTTTGCCGGTGAACTTGATAGTCTCAATGAAGAACGTAAAGAAATTGAAAGCTCGATGCAGCAAGAAGCATTAGCGATCTTAAGCAGTGTTGATTTTGCTGCAGGACAAGTGCCTTACGGTATTTGTCTATTCCAAGATGATTGGCATCAAGGTGTCGTGGGTTTAGTCGCCTCGCGTATCAAAGAGCGCTTTCACCGTCCTGTTATTGCATTTGCTGATGCGGGTGAAGGTGAAATTAAAGGTTCTGCACGTTCAATACCGGGTTTACATTTACGCGATGTTTTAGAATTACTCGATACCCGAAATCCGGGGATGATTTTGAAATATGGTGGTCATGCTATGGCTGCGGGTTTGTCGTTACGTCTTGATTGCTATGACGAGTTTTCGAAACAGTTTAACGGCCTAGTACAGGAACTGTTAACTGAAGAACAGTTAACAGGCGTGGTATTAAGTGATGGTGAATTACCGAGTGAGCAACTTTCATTGCCAACTGCTGAGTTAATTAAAGAAGCGGCGCCCTGGGGACAAATGTTCCCTGAACCGATCTTTGACGGCATCTTTAAACTACGCGAACAACGCCTTGTGGGTAAAAAGCATTTAAAAATGATGCTAGAGCCTGAACTTGGTGGACCGCTGGTCGATGCGATTGCCTTTAATGTTGATTTGGATATATGGCCTGATGCCTCAGTGCAGAAGATCGAGCTAGCCTATAAACTCGATGTGAATGAGTTTCGTGGCAAGCGTAGCCTGCAGTTTATGGTTGAGCACTTACTGCCGTTACGTTCGTAGTTTTAGACTATTCATATATAGAATAGATATCGATAGTTAATGCCGATTAAACACTTAGTTTTAATCGTCTTTAGCTACCAAACGTTTGCCGTTATAGTTATTACCTCTTCTACAGCAATCCTGCTTTAAGATAAGGATATAGACCATGACTATGCAACGCGTAATGAATGAAATGAAAATTAATGCCCCAAGTATTCCATGTGGCATGTCACTGGTGGCTGTAGTTGAACTGTTTGCTAAACATCAGATTAACGCGGTACCTGTTGTTAACCCTGCAAATGAAGTGATTGGTTTCGTATCTGAATCTGATTGTATGCAAGCATTGATTAGCGGTAGTTACCATTGCGACAAACCGGCAATCGTTAATGACGTGATGAGTAAAAACGTCGTGAGTGTTTCACCACAAGACAGTATTGTTGATATAGCTATTCGCATGACTAAAGATAACTTTAGTGTCTACCCGGTTGTTGAAGCGAGCAAGTTGGTGGGTATTATTAGTCGCAGAGATATTCTGCAAGTGTTGGCTGAAAATAATAATCAGTGTAATAAACTGAGCTAGATTTTCACCACGGCTATTTCAAAACCATGCTGCCCTAGCATGGTTTTTTGTTATTTTATTTCTGCGTTTTAACCGACTTTCCGTTCAATTTTTATTTATCTGCATTTTTTTGCTCATATTATCGATTAATTTGCTATTTTCTTAATCTTCCCCTGTTTATCCGTTAGTGAATTCGGTAAAATTTGCTGTTGTGTAAAATCCCATAGTTAGAGCAATATACTTAGTTGCGTGTTGAATTCGATATTCATCACATAATGCTAGGTACACTATATTTAGCACCATGCTGAATACAACCAAAATAGAGCAAAATCATGTTTGAAGTAAATCCAGTATTGAATAAATTAAAGGAGCTAGGCGAACGCGCTGAGCTGCTTCGGGGGTATCTTTGACTATGATGCTAGTAAAGAGCGTCTAGAAGAGGTATCTGCGGAATTAGAGTCATCAGAAGTATGGAGTGACCCTAAAAGAGCACAAGAATTAGGTAAAGAACGCGCATCATTAGAATTGATCGTAAAAACGATTGATGATCTCGGTACGGGTTGTGATGATGTTGAAGGCTTAGTTGAACTGGCAGTTGAAGCTGAAGACGAAGAAACATTTGCAGAAGCAGAGCATGAAATTATCGGTTTAGAAGCACAGCTAGCTAAACTTGAGTTTCGTCGCATGTTCTCTGGCAAGCAAGACTCTAATGACTGTTATCTTGATATCCAATCTGGCTCAGGCGGTACTGAAGCGCAAGATTGGGCAAACATGTTATTACGTATGTTCTTACGATGGGGTGAGGCACACAAATTTAAAGTTGAGTTGATCGAAGTATCAGCTGGCGATGTAGCCGGAATCAAAGGCGCTACTATCCGTTTGGGTGGTGAGTATGCTTTTGGTTGGTTACGTACAGAAACCGGTGTACACCGTTTAGTGCGTAAATCACCATTTGATTCAAGTGGCCGTCGCCATACCTCATTTGCATCGGTATTTGTTTATCCTGAAATTGATGACAGTATCGAAATTGACTTAAATCCATCGGACTTACGTATCGATGTATACCGTGCTTCTGGCGCGGGTGGTCAGCACGTAAATACAACAGAATCAGCGGTACGTATTACTCACTTACCGACCAATCTTGTTGTACAATGCCAGAACGATCGCTCTCAGCATAAGAATAAAGATGCAGCGATGAAGCAAATGCGAGCGAAGTTGTTTGAGCATGAAATGCAAAAACAAAACGCTGAAAAACAAATCGCAGAAGACGCTAAATCAGATATCGGTTGGGGCAGCCAGATCCGTTCATACGTACTGGATGACTCACGCGTAAAAGATTTACGTACTGGTGTTGAAACACGCAACACACAATCCGTTTTAGACGGTGATTTAGACAAATTTATTGAAGCCAGCCTGAAATCAGGCCTGTAAAAAATAGGGTTAAAAAATGACTGAACAGTTACAAGATGAAAACAAACTGATTGCAGAACGTCGCGCGAAATTAGAACATATCCGCAAGAACTGTAAAGCAAATGGCCACCCTAACGACTTTCGTGTAAAAGATAAGTCAGCAGATTTACAGGCAGCATTTGGCGAGAAATCAAAAGAAGAATTAGTGGAAATGCAGCACGTGGTAAGCATCGCGGGTCGTATCATGGCTAAACGTGGTCCTTTCCTTGCTATCCAAGATACATCTGGTCGCATTCAAGCATACGCATCGAAAGATGTGCAAAAAGCACAAAAAGCGGATCTTGGTGGTCTAGACATCGGTGATATCGTTGGTATTACTGGCGCACTAAACAAATCAGGTAAAGGCGATCTTTACGTTGAAATGACAGAGTACGTGCTACTAACTAAAGCACTACGCCCGTTACCAGAAAAATTTCATGGTCTAACTGACCAAGAAATGCGTTACCGTCAGCGTTACGTTGACCTTATCGTAAATGCTGAATCGCGTAATGCATTCATCGTACGTTCTAAGTTAGTAACAGCTATCCGTAACTTCATGGTATCAAAAGATTACATGGAAGTTGAAACGCCGATGATGCACGTGATCCCTGGTGGCGCAACAGCGCGTCCATTTGTTACTCATCATAACGCGCTTGATCAAGCAATGTATCTGCGTGTAGCGCCGGAACTATACCTTAAGCGTTTAGTTGTTGGTGGTTTTGATCGTGTATTTGAAATCAACCGTAACTTCCGTAACGAAGGTCTATCTCCTCGTCACAACCCTGAATTCACTATGATGGAATTCTACCAAGCTTATGCTGACTACAACGATCTTATGGATTTCACTGAAGAAATGCTAAGCACGGTAGCGGTTGAAGTACTTGGTGCTACGTCTATGCCTTACGGTAATGAGACTGTTGAATTTGGTGGCAAATACACACGTATTAGCATGCTAGATGCAATCATACAGTACAACCCTGAGCACGAAGTTATTCAAGCACTGACTAATGAAGGTGTTCAAGATCGTGAGTTAATGGTTTCTATCGCGAAATCACTACACATGAATGTTGAGAAATTCTGGACTTGTGGTCAATTACTAGAAGAGATCTTTGGTGAAACAGCTGAACCACAACTGATTCAACCAACGTTCATCACTGGCTACCCAGCGGATATCTCGCCACTAGCACGTCGTAGCGATGACAATCCATTTTTCACTGACCGTTTCGAGTTCTTCATCGGTGGCCGTGAAGTTGCAAATGGTTTCTCTGAGCTTAACGATGCACAAGACCAAGACGAACGTTTCAAAGCGCAAGTTAACGCAAAAGATGCGGGTGATGATGAAGCGATGTACTACGATGCAGATTATATCACTGCACTAGAGCACGGTTTACCACCAACTGCTGGTCAAGGTATTGGTATCGACCGTTTAGCTATGTTGTTCACTAACACACATACTATCCGTGACGTGATCTTATTCCCAGCAATGCGTCCGCAAGCAAATAGCTAATTAGTTATTTAACTTAACGATAGTAAAAAGCCAGTCACGTTATGTGACTGGCTTTTTTATTTTCTGCATTTTATTTTATATGCTTGGGCACTGTGGTGCACAGAAATTAAGTGTTAATTAGTCTACTTCTACCAATGAATACGGTAATGGCATGAAGGCCAATGTTGATTCGTTATCAGTGATTTTAAACACGCTATCGGTTTCAAGGTTGTTTGGCAATACGCTCGAAATCAATTGCACGCCATCGCTATAACGGTAGCTTAAGTTCACCTTACCACTACTGCGCCAGTTTTCACCCAGTTGTAATTCAATGCTATCACCACTGTTAACTTCAGATGCAGTCACACCGCTTAAGATCGCCATTGCTCGTTTATTAGTACCGCGGTATTTCGCGCGGGCAACGGTTTCTTGGCCTGTGTAACAACCTTTGGTAAAGCTAACGCCATCATAGGCTTGTAAATTAAATGCTTGTGGGATCTGGACGCTGCTCATCGCTGCGCTAACAATCGGCGCTGCCGCGAGGATATCAAGCGCATCCCAGAATGAACCGTCATCGGTTGCTGCTTCGGCTAAGTGTTGGCTAATCTGTTGCAGTGATGCATCACTTTTTTGTAATAACACCAAGAAACGTGGTGTTTCGCCAATCAAGCGCATGACAAAACCATTTGGTAAATGAGTCACCGCTTCTTCACCTAGCGTAATGGCAAATGTCTTATTCAACCATTGTTCTGCTTGCTCGCCCGCGATACCGTAAAGGTTACAAAATGCGGAAGCATCGGTGAGTTCTACTTTTGAGAATACCGCGTATTTTTTGAGTTCAGGCAGGGTAACTGCCAATGCGTCTTTGCGCATGATGAAATAAAATGAACTGCCTTTTTTCGCGACTTGGAAGGTTGACCACAGTTTGCCTTTGGGATCGCAATGACCACCCCATGTCGTTTGTTGATCTTCTAAACCCACCAGATCACAAGTCAATTGACCTTGTAAATAACTTAAACGCTGCTCGCCTGTTGCAGTCATTAATCCCCAGTGTGATAGCTCGCTTACGATCACATTTGGTAATGCGTCTGTTGATGCTAGGGTCAGTTTATTAAATTGCGTCATTGTTTACTCTTCTCTGGCTGGTTTTCTCTATGGTAGAGTGAACGCAAGCATTTGTCTTTAGAAGATCTTGTTTATTTTTATGGTAGAATTAGGGCATGGACAATTAGATAAGGGAAAAAGATGACTAAGTTAGATTCGAAGGCACGTTTACGCTGGGCTTGTCGCCGTGGCATGCTGGAATTAGATGTATTATTTCGTCCGTTTGTGGATGAAGCTTATGATGATTTGTCAGATGAAGATAAATTACTTTTCCAACGCTTGTTAACAGGCGAAGATCCAGAGCTATTTGCTTGGGCAATGGGTCATGAAAAATGCGCTGATCCAGAGTTAGCCTATATGATGAATAAAATTGTCTCAAGAGTTAAAGTGTAACCTCAGGTTACGCCCGTCTAAATACTGGTTGTTGTTGTGTATTACGATACATAGCACGGTACTCGGTTTGTTATTAAGCTGGCTGACCCTTATCTCATTGCAACTGGTTTATAGCGTAGTCATTATTGCTTTGTGCTGTTATCAGTGCAGGCAGCATTGGCTACGTCGTCCCTCGTTGACGTATTTTACCAATGGCTATTTGCAGTTTGATACCGACAGCGAATTATGGCTGATAGACAAACGCTCTCGCAGCGCGGATCTGTTTATTCATTTAAGCTATACCCGTCTGGACCATACCCACCGAAAATCCTTGTATATAATGCGTGATGCCATCGACGATAATGATTATCGCCGTTTAGTGCGCACCATTAAAATATTAAGCTAATGCTAACGATATTAACGTCAATGCCTACACTTATACTTACGGTTTGGTTCACTCTTTGAATTTGAAAGCGTGTAAAGAATTGTTTAACTACTGGTAACTCTCTCCCTAGGCTGTCAATTTAATGGTGTTAGTTTAGTCTGCAACAACCTCATTTTGATTAAGAGCGAACAATGTCAATTTCTACAACCACCTCATTTTGATTAAGAGCGAACAATGTCAATTTCTACAACCACCACAACCAATACTGAATCATTACCCGTTGTTATTGCTGGGCCTATGCTACGTCATTGTGATGAACAGCATTTCACGTTGTGGTTTGTGAGTGCTAAGCCATTATCCGATTTGAGCTTAATCTTGCTGGGCGCTGATCTATCTCGAGCTTTAAACCACGATGAAGTGAATTGTATTAAGTTGGGCAGTCATGCTTATCAATATTTAATTAACGTGACTGCCGAAGCGTTATTACCCGCCGAAACGACGATTCATTATCAACTATATGATGCTGAGTTCGGCGACCTATTTACGACCGTGTCAGCGCTTGGCTATGGTGAATGCAATACACCTAATTTTATTATTAAACCGAATATCACTGATATTTTACATGGCTCTTGTCGTCAACCACATCATCACAGCGATGATGCGCTCGTCGCGGCCGATACTCGGTTACAAGGTTTCAATTCTGCAAGCGAACGCCCCTCATTATTGATGTTAAGCGGTGACCAAGTGTATGTGGATGATGTTGCTGGCCCCATGCTCTATGCGATTGGTCAGGTTATCCGTTTATTAGGTTTACCGAATGAAGTGTTTCGCGGGGCAAGTATGACCGCGAGTGAGGATATTAGCTATCAACCTGCAGACTTGTATCAGCGCCATCGTCAGCTATTACCTAAAACGCAATACCCAGCCAAAACAGCCTTGCATGATTGGTATGTGAATCACGCGATATTTACCTCATCATCGGCAGGCAACCACTTAGTCAGTGTCAGTGAAGTGCTTGCCTTGTATCTACTGACGTGGTCTCCAGAGTTGTGGCTGCAGATCACGATCCCGCGTGAAGTTGAAGGTTTAAGCGCTGAACATTTAATCCGCTGGCAACAAGAGTGGGATAGCTTATTGGTTTTCAAAGCGGGGTTAACGAAAGTCCGCCGTCTGATGGCGCATTTACCGACTTATATGATTTTTGACGACCATGATGTTACTGATGATTGGAACTTGACGGCAAAGTGGGAAGCCGTAGCTTATGGTAATGCATTTTCGAAACGTATTATTGGTAATGCGTTAATCGGTTATACCTTGTTCCAAGGACTGGGTAATGACCCGCAGCGTATGCTCGCTCATTTAGCGACTCCGTTGGCTAATTATTTCGAGCAACTATCAGCCAAGACTCAGGATGCGTTAATTGATACTTTGTTGAAATATGAACAATGGCATTATACCTTAGCGACATCCCCTAAATTAGTGGTATTAGATACCCGTACAAGGCGCTGGCGCAGTGAGTCTAATTTGGCTAAACCGTCAGGGTTAATGGATTGGGAAGCCATGATGGAATTTCAACATGAGCTAGTAGGACAAGATAAAGTCATTATCGTTTCGCCAGCCCCTATGTATGGCGTTAAGGTGATTGAAACCGTGCAACGTATCGCTACTATGTGTGGGGCCTCGTTATTGGTCGATGCAGAAAACTGGATGGCGCATCCAGGTACGGCTAATACCTTGCTGAGTATTTTTATGCATCGTAAAACCCCGCAGCAGTTTGTGATCTTATCGGGTGATGTGCATTACTCATTTGCCTATGAAATCGGTATTCGTTTTCGTCATGGTGGGCCGCAGATATATCAAATTACCTGTAGTGGTCTTAAAAATCAGTTTCCCGAAAAGTTGCTTTCTTACTTTGATAAACTTAATGCTTGGTTATACGGTTATTATTCACCACTGAATTTTTTCACTAAGCGTAAACGCATGACGGTCAGAGGGTGTAAACCCAATGGCGCCAAAGATAAACGTTTAATCAATCACAGTGGTATCGGCATGGTGAGTTTTGCTGATAACGGTGCTCCGAGTAAGATAGCTGTATTACACAGTGATATGACCGAAACCCTGTTTATCCCACCTAAGCATGATAAATTCATACTTAGCTAAAATAGCTAAAATAGCTAAAAAGGTCATTAGTTACCTACTTTACTGGTTGATACATGTTGTCAAAATGCGGAATGTTATTTTCCCATATTGGCACATCTTCACCGATGATAGATTTGAGCGTATCTATGAATAATTTCGTTTTGATTGGCGCGTCGCGATGCGGGTATACGGCATAGAAAGTACCGAAATCATCTAAATGAAGCTGGGTCATGATCGGGATGAGTTTACCTTCAAATATTTCATTCTCAATCATCTGTGCGGTGATGACCGCCAGCATCTGTCCTGCCATCGCAGTTTGAGTGATCATCTCGACCTCGTTGACTTTATAAGCGACATTTAATTGCAGTTGCTTACTCTCCTGGTTGCCATCGACGTAACTGAATTTATCGATTAATAATCCCGGAGCACAGTAAACTGCAGCGGGTAACGCTTCTAACTGTGCAACCGTGTTGATTTCGCCGTGTGTGCTGATGAACGCGGGGGATGCCACAATCAATAACCTATCGCGCGCAATTTTTCTGGTGATTAAGCTCGAATTTTTTGGCTTACCGATACGAAAGCCAATATCAAAGCCTTCACTGACGATATCTACAAATCTGTCGTCTAAGCGTAATTCAACCGAGACATCTGGATACTTCTGTTGAAATGCTAATACAGCTTGTTGAACATATTGGCGACCAAACAAGGCTGAACTGGTGATCCGTAATATACCGCGGGGTTCGGAATGATAATTTTGTGCCATCCTATGAGTATCATTTAAAAGTGTTCGCAATAGTTTGGCTTGGCTCACCATTTCATTACCAGCGGCAGTTAAAGAGAGCGAACGTGTTGTTCGATTGAGTAAACGGACACTTAATTCACTTTCTAATTTGTTTATGTGTTTTGAGATCACTGAGCGATCTACATTTCGTTGTTCGGACACCTTCGTAAATGACCCAAGTTCAGCCACTTCAAGTAGCACTAATAACCGACTCGCAAAATCCATATTTACCTTTGTTGCTTTTTTGGCACCAATAATATGTAAATTTAAGTATTTTTCTTATCTTATGTCAAGTCTATAGTTATACACATTGAAGGGCAGAGCTGATATCGCCCAGTTAAATAAACAGGAAAATACTATGAACAAGTTATCGATTACCCATAACGACGGTATTGCGACGGTGATGATTAACAACCCGCCAGTAAACGTGTTAACGATTGACCTTATAAACGAAGTGAATGCGTTGGTGTTATCCCTAAAGGATGACCGTGATACTAAGGTTGTGGTATTTAAGTCGTGTCATGAAGCCTTCTTTTTAGCCCATTTAGATCTGAATGTCATTAATGGTACGCAGGGCGGGCAGGCGGCATCGATTGAGTTTAATCATATGATCGCCAATATTAAAGCGATGAAGCAAATATCGGTTGCCGTTGTCGATGGTGTGGCACGTGGCGGCGGTAATGAATTTGTGATGGCTTGTGATTTAGCTTATGCCACTGAAAACGCAGCATTTGCACAGCCAGAAATACACGTGAATATTCCAACTGGTGGTCAAGGTGCGGTGCAATTTGCGAGAAGAATGGGTAAAAAAAAAGCGCTACAAGCATTATTGCTTGGCAATGATTTTACTGCTCAGCAAGCTGAAACGTTAAATATTATCACTCAGTTTGTACCTAAAGCAGAAATGGAGTCTTTTTTAACGCAAGTACTTGGCGTCATTAGCCAGTTAGAAATTCGCGATATCGTGATGTATAAAGAAATCATTGCTGCGTCAATCACAGATGAGCAAGCTGGTGCAGAATTGGAATTACGTTATTTCTTAGAAAGAGCGAAAGAAAATAAGACGCAAGCGATCATCGGGGCATTTTTAAAGCATGGTGGACAAACTGAGCGTGAAGCAAAAGATATGCCGGGTATCTTTGCTGATACCGCCACTGAACTTGGAAAATAATAGTCGGTTAAAATATAAAGCCGCAATCAGTTCATACTGATTGCGGCTTTATAGCAACTAAACCTTAGGTTGTAAGATGGTTGGTTCTGGTTCGTCAAACTGCTCTGGGTAATCGAGCGTGTAGTGCAAGCCGCGACTCTCTTTACGGTCGAGAGCACTGCGAATGATCAAGTCTGCGACTGTCACTAGGTTTCTCAATTCCAGCAAATTATTACTGACGCGGAAGTTACTGTAGTACTCATCAATTTCTTGTTGTAATAAATTTACTCGGCGTAGGGCGCGCTCTAGACGTTTAGTAGTGCGAACAATACCGACATAATCCCACATGAATAATCGTAGCTCGTGCCAGTTATGTTGGATAATCACTTCTTCATCTGAGTTCGTCACTTTACTCTCATCCCACGCTGGAATGCGGTAATCTTTACGCGTTTTATGTAATTTCGATAAAATATCGTCGGCCGCGGCATGGGCAAACACAATACATTCTAACAATGAATTACTGGCTAAACGATTGGCGCCGTGTAGACCGGTATAAGCCACTTCACCAATCGCGTATAAACCACGCATATCTGTTTGGCCAGTTAAGTCAGTCATTACCCCACCACAAGTATAATGTGCAGCTGGTACTGCTGGGATTGGATCTGTGGTGATATCGATGCCTAATTTTAAGCAACGTTCATAAATAGTTGGGAAGTGGCTAATAATAAATTCAGCCGGTTTATGGCTGATATCTAAATACACACAGTCACTGCCGAGACGCTTCATTTCAAAATCGATAGCGCGGGCGACGATATCACGCGGTGCTAATTCGGCGCGTTCATCGAAGTTGGGCATAAAGCGCGTACCGTCAGCGTGACGTAAATAAGCACCTTCACCGCGTAATGCTTCTGTTAGTAAGAAATTCTTGGCATCGGGGTGGAACAAACACGTTGGATGAAATTGATTAAACTCCATATTTGCTACACGACAACCTGCGCGCCATGCCATGGCAATACCATCACCACTCGATACATCGGGATTACTGGTATATTGATAAACTTTGCTGGCACCACCTGTGGCTAAAATAACGAAGCGCGCTTTAATGACTTCGACTTTTTCGGCTTCGCGGTTCCACACGTAAGCTCCGACAATGCGATTAGTTGCTTGATTCAGCTGCTTAGTAGAGATCAGATCAACTGCGTTAAAGCGTTCCATGAGGGTGATGTTTGGGTGTTGAGAGACATTATCGATTAATGTGGTTTGGACTACTTTACCTGTGGCGTCAGCTGCATGCAGGATACGACGATGGCTATGACCGCCTTCTTTGGTGAGATGGTAGTGTTGTTCACCATTATCATCAGCGACTTGATCAAACGGTGCGCCTTTATCTATTAACCAGTTCAAGCTGGTAGCTGCACTGCTGGCGGTAAAATTAACCGTATCTTCATCACATAAGCCAGCTCCTGCAACCAGGGTATCGGCTACATGGCCTTCAATACTGTCCGCTTCATCAAACACGGCGGCGATACCACCTTGTGCGTAAAGGGTTGAACCTTCGGTTAAGCCGCTTTTACTTAACACCGTCACTTTAGCGTGATCGGCGAGTTTTAGCGCCAGTGAGAGTCCTGCGGCACCACTGCCGATAATCAGTACATCGCTTTGGTATTCCGCATTTGTTCTCATAGTTTCCACTCGATTTGTAGTATGCTGTTAGGACTAACTCTAAGTAGGGCATTATAGGCTTTAAATCTCAGGCAATAAAAAGGTATTTTGATTTATTTAGTCTTATTTTGATTTAATTAGCCCAATGGGTCACTTTATTTGGTGTTAAAACGAACTTTTTTTATATAACGTAGTCTGAAAATTACGCATTAGTAATACTAGTGTCATCAGAATAATAAGAGGTTATGAGTTACTAATGAGTGCAAAAGAGACGGACTTGCAATTAGTTGAGCGGGTTCAAGGCGGTGACAAGGCCGCATTTAATTTATTGGTGACGAAATACCAACAAAAAGTGGCGAACCTGATCTCACGCTATGTGTCTGCTAGTGGTGACGTTGCCGATGTGACTCAGGAAGTATTTATTAAAGCCTACCGTGCCTTACCTAACTTTAGAGGTGATAGTGCGTTTTATACTTGGTTGTATCGTATTGCCAGTAATACCGCAAAAAACTATTTAATTGCACAAAGTAGACGACCACCTGCCAATGATATTGATGCCGCAGATGCGGAGTTCTACGACGGCAACGATGGCATGCGCGAGTCGTCAACACCAGAACGTATAATTCTAGCTGAAGAAATGAAAGCGGTTATTTTTTCAGTTATTGATGGGTTACCAGATGAATTACGTACCGCGATAACACTGCGTGAAATGGAAGGCATGAGTTATGACGATATCAGTATTGTCATGAGCTGCCCAGTGGGTACTGTTCGCTCACGTATTTTTAGAGCGCGTGAAGCGATTGAAGTGAAATTGAAACCCTTACTTCAACAGTAAATTAAACACAGATTACGGACGAGTAAATTTAGGTATTAATTATGATAGAAAAAGAACGTTTATCCTCCATTGTAGACAATGAACATATTGATGCAGCATTACTTGATGAGTTAGGTCAAGATGAAGCATTATCGTCAAGTTGGCAGCATTACCATTTGATTGGTGATGTGATGCGTGGTGAGACACCTACAGCGGTTAATTTAGATCTTACCCGTGCAATCTCCGCCGCTATTGCTGAAGAACCAGCACTGATAATGCCAAAAGAAAGTGCCAACGATAGCTCTTTCTATCAAAAAGTGATCCAGCCTTGGCTAAAAACGGGTGGCCAATTTGCTATTGCGGCGTCGGTTACATTAATGGTTATTACGGGGGTGCAATACAGTAATACTGAAGCACCGATAACAGGGCTTGAACCAGCGCTAAATGTCATGCCATTCGCCGGTATCGCATCACCTGTGAGCTTGAGTATTGAATCGCCTGATTCACGTCAAGTACAGCCTGAATTTACCGATGAAGAGAAGGTCGAGCAAGTACGTCGCATCAATGCATTTGTACTTGATCATCAATTACAAAAACGCATCCAGCAATAATAGTGAGCCAGTAATGTTCAAGAAAAGTGTTGGTTTGTGGATCTTATTGTCTTCACTCTTGACCCCTGTAGTGTGGAGTGAAGAGGCGTCAGTTAAGGTTGATAAGCGTGTTGCTGTTCAGCCACAATTATCTGCAGATGCCCTGTTAGACAATATGAAAACGGCATTTAAACAGCTTAATTATGATCTGTCTTATGTCGAGGTCGAGCGCGGCAGAATTACCCCTATGCGTTATAGCCACGGGGTTATTGATGGTGTGTCTGTCGGCCATTTATTGTCGTTAAATGGCAATCCTCGCGAATACTTACGTCGTGGTGAGATCACCAGTTTTTTTGAAGCGGAGCAACCCGGTTATTCATTAGCATCAACGGCTATACCGGGGTTATTATTCAATTTAATGGCGACGGAACTCACACTTGATGAGAGCTTATACCAAGCTGTTTATGTCGGTGGTAAATCTCGTGTTACAGGACGTTTAAGTCAAGTTGTGCGTGTAGTCCCGAATGATAAATACCGCTTTGGTTATTTGATTTGGGTTGATATCACCACTAATTTACCGTTGCGCATTGATATGATCAAAGACAGTGGCGAAGTGGTATTCCAAGTGATGGCTATTTCCTTGTATCAGTTTCCTGATGTGACGCCTTGGTTAGAACAGCTGAACTCAGTTAAACTACCACCGGTGTTATCCGCTGTACAAACACAAACCTTAATGCCGAAGCCGACTGAATCAGAATGGAAAGCAGCTTGGATGCCTGATGGATTTAAACTGATTGTGAGTAATAAACATCAGATTGTTGGCATAGGTCAAACAATTGATTACATGCAGTTTTCAGATGGCTTAGTCGATATCTCTATCTACATCAATTCCAATGCCAAAGCGGGTAGTTTAAGTCAAGGATTAGGTGTATCGGGACAAATTAGTTTACAATCTAAGATCACAGATGATATTGAGATTGTGGTGGTGGGTGAAGTGCCAAGCGCTACCGCTAAGAAAATTGCCGACTCTGTTGTGCGCAATCTTGATAACTAATTTATTCTAACAAGCGTGACTGAACTCAACGATATAGTACTTAACTATATAACACTCGCGTCGTTTGAGTCAGTCACGATTGCTTTAAGCTAAGGTATCCATCAGTATGATTATTGAAACAGCTGTCGTTAAAAGTGTAACGGGTGATCAAGTGTCGGTACAGTGCGAGAGCCAATCAGCTTGTAACCATTGTCATGCCAGTGATAACTGCGGTACCGGAACGGTTGCTAAAGCATTCCCACATCGAATCCACAATTTTACCGTCACTAAAACTGCAGATGTTGTTGCTGGAGATAAGATCGAAATTGGTTTACGTGAAAAGAATTTAGTCACCAGCGCCATGCTAGTTTATTTATTACCATTAGCCGCAATTTTACTGTCACTTGGTCTTGGCCAGTATTTATCACAAGTTTTCCAATTTGAAGGTGAAGGCTTGGTTATTCTCGCGGCTTTTGTTGGTGGTTATATTGGTTTCAGTGGCACTCTAAAATTAAGTGTTAAGTTTGACCAACACTTTGATTTAAAACCTAAAATGCTAGGTGTTGTGGCTCAATCGGAAGTGATAGGGCAATGGCGCGCTGATTAAAAGTAATTGAAAGATAGCAGTCATCCCTTAAATCCGTTAAAATCCGCCTCATTAAGTGTCATATCTACTAAGTATTGGATATTATCTAACTCATGAAACACATTCGTAATTTTTCAATTATTGCCCATATCGATCACGGTAAATCAACTTTATCAGATCGTTTAATTTCACATTGCGGTGGTTTATCTGACCGTGAAATGGAAGCTCAGGTTCTTGACTCAATGGATATTGAGCGCGAGCG
Source organism: Moritella sp. Urea-trap-13 (assembly GCF_002836355.1). Lineage (NCBI taxonomy): Bacteria > Pseudomonadati > Pseudomonadota > Gammaproteobacteria > Alteromonadales > Moritellaceae > Moritella > Moritella sp. Urea-trap-13. Next base: position 100,096 of record NZ_PJCA01000037.1, on the reverse strand, counting down.
TGGCATTACAATTAAAGCGCAAAGCGTAACGCTGGATTATAAAGCCAAAGATGGTGAAACATACCAACTTAACTTTATTGATACGCCAGGGCACGTGGACTTCAGCTATGAGGTTTCTCGCTCATTAGCAGCCTGTGAGGGTGCTTTACTTGTTGTCGACGCTGGTCAAGGCGTAGAAGCACAAACACTAGCGAACTGTTATACCGCGATGGAAATGGATCTGGAAGTTGTGCCAATCCTGAATAAAATCGATTTACCAGCTGCCGATCCTGATCGTGTTGCGGAAGAAATCGAAGACATCATCGGTATTGATGCAATGGAAGCGACACGTTGCTCTGCAAAAACTGGTTTAGGTATCGAAGACGTACTTGAAACAATTGTTAGAGAAATTCCGTGCCCATCAAAAGGTTCTGCAGAGGCGCCATTACAAGCGCTAATCATCGATTCATGGTTTGATAACTACCAAGGTGTTGTATCACTGGTACGTATTACCAACGGTGTATTAAACAAAGGTGACAAGATCACTGTGATGTCGACAGGTGAATCTCACCTTGTTGATAAAGTGGGTATCTTCACACCAAAACAAACGGATACTGGCCACTTAGGTTGTGGTGAAGTTGGTTTTGTTATTTGCGGTATTAAAGATATTTTAGGCGCACCAGTAGGTGATACGCTAACGAATACGCGTCGACCTGCTGATGCACCTGTACCTGGTTTTAGTAAAGTGAAGCCTCAGGTTTATGCGGGTCTGTTCCCAATTAGCTCTGATGATTATGAAGCGTTCCGTGATGCACTTGGTAAGCTAAGTCTAAACGATGCGTCTTTATTCTACGAACCAGAAAGTTCTTCGGCACTTGGTTTTGGTTTCCGTTGTGGTTTCTTAGGTTTACTCCACATGGAAATTATTCAAGAGCGTTTAGAACGTGAATACGATCTTGATTTGATCACCACTGCACCAACGGTTGTCTACGAAGTAGAAACTAAAAAAGGTGAAGTGATATACGTTGATAGCCCTGCTAAATTACCAGCATTGAATGATATCGAAGAGATTCGTGAACCAATCGCTGAATGTAATATTTTAGTACCACAAGAATACCTAGGTAACGTAATTACCTTGTGTATTGATAAGCGTGGTGTTCAAACTAAGATGGATTATCACGGCAAGCAAGTGGCATTGACTTACGAGATCCCAATGGGTGAAGTAGTAATGGACTTCTTTGACCGTTTGAAATCAACCAGCCGTGGTTATGCGTCTCTAGATTACTCTTTCATCCGCTTCACTGTTGCCGACATGGTACGTGTTGATGTATTAATTAATACTGACCGTGTTGATGCGTTAGCGATGATTACTCACCGTGACAACTCACTTAACCGTGGTCGTCTATTGGTTGAGAAAATGAAAGAACTGATCCCGCGTCAAATGTTCAACATTGCGATTCAAGCTGTAATCGGCTCGCAAGTGATTGCCCGTAGTACCGTTAAGCAAATGCGTAAAAACGTAATTGCAAAATGTTATGGTGGCGATATCAGTCGTAAGAAAAAACTGCTACAGAAGCAGAAAGACGGTAAGAAACGCATGAAGCAAGTTGGTAATGTTGAGGTCCCTCAAGAAGCCTTCTTAGCTGTGTTACATATCGGAAAGGACTAAATAAATGGCAACCTATTTTTCACTGATATTGGTATTGGTTACGTTTGTTAGCGGTATTATTTGGGCGTTAGATAAACTGATTTGGGAAAAAGCCCGTGCGGAAAAAGTCGCATTTGCTCAATCTCAAGCAGAATTACCAGCTGAAGCTATTGCAAAACTAGGACAAGAATCGTTTATTGTGGAAAACGCAAAATCGATGTTCCCGGTGATTGCAGCTGTGATGATACTACGTTCATTTTTATACGAACCATTTCAAATTCCATCAGGCTCGATGATGCCAACGTTATTAGTTGGTGACTTCATTCTGGTAGAGAAATTCAGTTATGGCGTTAAAGATCCAGTATTACGTTCTACACTTATCGAAACCGGTAAGCCTGAGCGTGGCGATGTGGCGGTATTTAAATATCCACCACAGCCGACAGTTGATTACATTAAACGTGTAGTCGGCTTGCCGGGTGATCGTATCGCTTATCGTGGAAAGCAGGTTTTCATTCAAAAATCATGCAGCGGAACAGACTGCAGTGGCTTTAAAAAGCTCGATCTAAGCTTAGTCGAAATCGGCAAGTTTAAAGATCAAATGGTTGAATTGCAGGAATATACAGAGCAACTAGGCGATGTAGCACATAACATCTTAATTAACCCTAGCCGCCCTGATTTAGCCAGTGATTTTTATCAGCAAGATAATCCGCCAACCCGACAGTACGAATGGGTTGTTCCGGACGGTCATTACTTTATGATGGGTGATAACCGTGATAATAGTGCTGATAGCCGTTTTTGGGGTTTTGTTCCCGAAGCAAATTTAGTTGGCAAGGCTGTGTTCATTTGGACTAGTTTCGAATTTGAACGTGACCAAGATTCTTTGTTACCTGGTTGGATCCCAACAGGTATACGCTTTAGTCGTATTGGCAAATTAAAATAATTATGACAATTTTATTAGAAAGATTACAAACTGTATTAGGTTACCAGTATCAAGATGCCGGTCTATTACAACAAGCGCTGACGCACCGTAGCGCTTATTTCAAGCATAACGAACGCCTTGAATTCCTTGGTGATTCAGTGCTTGGTTTTATTATTTCAGATGCATTGTTTTGCAAATTCCCTGAAGTACCAGAAGGTGATTTAAGCCGCATGCGTGCGACCTTAGTCAAAGGCTTAACGCTCGCTGAAATCGCCCGAGAGTTTGAACTAAGTGACTGTTTGATCTTAGGCCCTGGTGAATTAAAAAGCGGTGGTTTCCGTCGCGAATCTATCTTAGCAGATACTGTTGAAGCCCTTATTGGTGCTATGTATCTGGATAGTGATATCGAGAAAACACGTGAACGTGTATTGGCTTGGTATGCATCGCGTTTAGCTGCGATCAAACCAGGTATCGATCAGAAAGACGCAAAAACACAGTTACAAGAATGGTTGCAAGGACGTAAGCAAGCTCTTCCACTGTATCAAGTAGAAGAAGTTAAAGGTGAAGCTCATAATCAAGAGTTCACTATTCATTGCGTTATTGAAGGCCTAGAGCAACCTGTTACAGGTAAAGGTACTAGTCGTCGTAAAGCAGAACAAGAAGCAGCCCAAAAAGCATTGGAGCAATTACAATGAGTGATATGACTTATAGCGGCTTTGTTGCTATCGTTGGTCGTCCTAACGTTGGTAAATCAACGTTATTAAACCGCATCCTGGGACAAAAGGTAAGTATTACCTCGCGTAAGCCACAAACGACTCGTCACCGTATTCTAGGTATTGATACTGAAGAAAATCGTCAAACGGTATATGTAGATACTCCGGGTCTACATATCGATGAAAAACGTGCCATTAACCGTCTAATGAACCGTGCAGCAAGTAGCTCACTAAAAGACATTGATGTTGATGCCGTGATTTTTGTTGTTGATGGTACTCGTTGGACTGACGATGACGAAATGGTCTTAAACAAATTACGTGATATTAAATGCCCAATTTATTTGGCGATTAATAAAACTGATGCGATTAAAGACAAAGCTGAAGAATTAATGCCGCATCTGCAGGTATTAGCTGCGAAGTTTGATTTCGCGGAAATTATCCCTATTTCGGCAACGAAAGGTACCAATGTAGAAATGCTACGTGGTATTTGTTCTCAGCAGTTACAAGAAGGTGATTTTTACTTCCCTGAAGATTATGTAACCGATCGTTCTTCACGTTTCATGGCATCAGAAATCATTCGTGAAAAACTAATGCGTTTCACTGGTCAAGAATTGCCTTACTCAACTACGGTTGAAATCGAGCAGTTTAAAGTCAGTGAAAATGGTACGTTCCATATCAATGCGTTAATTTTAGTTGAGCGTGATACCCAAAAACGTATGGTTATTGGTAATAAAGGCTCGAAATTAAAGACCATTGGTTCTGAAGCTCGACGTGATATGGAAACTTTGTTTGATAATAAAGTTTTCCTAGAATGTTGGGTGAAAGTGAAGTCTGGTTGGGCTGATGATGAACGTGCACTTCGTAGCTTAGGTTACGGAGACGAAGTGTAAGTAGCTTTATTGCATGGACTTACAAAACGCCTTTGTACTGCACCGCCGTCCATTTAAGGAGTCGAGTTTATTAATCGACTTCTTTACCATTAACGATGGCAAAATTTCGTTAGTGGGACGTGCAGGGCGAGGGCGTAAAAACAGTCAAAGTGCAATTTTACAGCCATTTACCTTACTTAATATCGCCTATGCCGGCAAAGGTGGACTCAAGTCCATGCGTCAGGTCGAGGCGGTATCTAATTCATTACCGCTTGCCGGTAAGCACCTCTACGCTAGTTTTTACCTCAACGAATTACTCTATCGTTTACTCGCCAGTGAACAAGCTAATCCCGAACTATTCTCTCATTACCAAAATGCCTTATTAGCATTAGCTAAAAGTGAACCCCTTGAACCTTTATTGCGTGAATTCGAATTAAATTTAATGCAATGTTTAGGTAACATTGGTGCGTTAAGCTATTGCGCTGATACTATGGATACGGTATTTCCGGAGCGTATGTATAAATACGTCGCTCATGTTGGGGTAGTGCCATCTATTTATAAAGTCGCTGTGGGTAGCTCATTTTTAGGTAAAGATTTACTGGCATTTGAGCAACGACAATTTAATCCAGACAATTTAGCGGCTGCAAAGCGTTTTTGTCGGCAAATTTTGTTACCCTATCTGGGCAATAAGCCGCTGAAAAGCAGAGAACTGTTTATTAATAAACCGCTGAAAAATAGATAAAAGGGAATTAAACGTGAATAAGATCTTTTTAGGTGTCAACATTGACCACATCGCTACTTTACGCCAAGCACGCGGCACGACTTACCCTGATCCTGTACATGCTGCTGCCGTTGCGGAATTAAACGGCGCAGACGGTATTACGGTGCATCTACGTGAAGATCGCCGTCACATTGTCGATCGTGATGTTCGTGTATTGAAAGAAACGATTCAAACACGGATGAATCTGGAAATGGCTGTGACAGCTGAGATGCTGGATATTGCTTGTGAGATCAAACCTGAGTTTGTTTGCTTAGTACCAGAAAAGCGTGAAGAGCTGACGACTGAAGGTGGCTTGGATGTCCTTGGTCAGCAAGACAAGATCACCAAGGCTGTGACGCGTTTAAGCGCAGCGGGTATTCTTGTATCGTTATTTATTGATGCCGACAAAGAACAGATCGATGCCGCAGTTGCCAGTGGTGCGCCGTACATTGAAGTGCACACCGGTGCTTATGCCGATGCTGAGTCTGAGTCTGAACAACAAGCGGAATTGAAGAAGATTTCTGCAGGCGTAAGTTATGCACATAACGCCGGCTTGAAAGTAAATGCAGGTCACGGCTTACATTACCATAACGTCCAGCCTATCGCGGCTATCCCTGAAATTTATGAATTGAATATCGGCCATGCCATCATCGCCCGCGCGGCATTTGATGGTCTAGGTAAAGCAGTAAAAGACATGCAAGCTATCATGCAAGAAGCCCGTAATAACAGCTAGGTTATAACCGTCGCTATGCATGTGAAAAGACCAACGCTAAGGCGTTGGTCTAGATTTTAAAACTACTTATTTTGGTATTGTGCATGTTCCTGTACTACTGCTTTTTGAATTGGTAATAACTCAATATTGAAAGCAGGGTAAAGAATACTGGATCACTCCAACCGAAACCAACAAACAGTCCTTTTGCTCCCGCATACAAGGTGATCAAAACACCTAATAGATTGCTAATCAGCAGTGCCTGAAACAATTTTTTAGCGATGTGCCCAGGTTCGATCTCTCTCAGTAACAAACTGACCGCAGCTATCCCGCCTAAGAAAATACTGGTGTGTTGAGATAAGAAGTAAGCATATTTGTCGTTCAGCTCTATCCCGTACATGGGCCATATAACAGCAGGGATGAAAAACAAGGCTAAAGCAAAGATGCTATAAATAATGCCATGTGTAGTTAAAAAGGTTTTATTGTTCATTATTCTAGTACTCCTGTCATCGGCGCGTTATTAATACTTGATAGCGGTATGTTGATATCGAAAATATGCCCTCTGATCTCTGTTACTCCCATCGCTTTTAAGCGGGCTGAATGCATCTTCAAATAAGCCTGTGCATAGGCTTCATTCTCAAACAGATAAATACCACCACCTAATTGCGCGGTTTTATTTTCAGTCCAAATCTTCCACATCATACCCGGTTCGTGGTTTATCGATTCGGCTAGTCCAACCAACATCGCTGACATTTCATCACCAAATGGGCCGGTAAAATCGAAATCTACTTGTAATAATTTTTGCATTTTGTATATCCAGTTGTGTATTGATGCGCAGAGTAAAATAAAGAGTAAGCGGGATACTTTGCTTGTTCTTTGTTATAGGCACTATAATATCAATAAAAATTGAACGTTAAAGTTCATAAAACTGCGTATAACTGTGGAATAAATAGACCGATGAGATTGAAGACAACATTAGATCAGTGGCTGACCTTATCTGAAGTTGATAAGGCGGGAAGCATTCAAGCCGCCGCGACAGTATTGAATAAGAGCCATACCACCTTGATTTATGCAATTAAAAAGCTTGAAGACCAACTTGGCGTATCGGTTGTTCAAATTAAAGGACGGCGTGCGGTGTTGACTGATGATGGCAAGTCGTTATTACGCAGAGCCCAGTCGATGATTGAGCAAGCGCAAGCATTAGAGGAAATAAGTACCCAGCTGACCCAAGGTGTGGAATCTGAGATTGTGATTGCCATTGATCATCTTTGCGACCGACAATGGTTGTATGGGCCGTTGGCCACTTTCCTTGCGCAAAATAGTACGACGTCTATTCAAATCGTTGAAACGTCGTTATCAAAGACCACTAGTATGGTTGAAGAGCAACAAGCTGATATCTCTATTATTAACTTCCCAATCACTAACTATCCCTGTGAGTCATTTGGCACTGTGAGTATGTTGCCAGTGGTCATGAAGGGGCATCCATTAGCACATAAGGCTGAACTTTGTCTGGCTGATTTAACGGTTAATAGACAAATTGTCATTCGTGATTTAGGCGTGGTAGATAATATCGATGTCGGTTGGTTAAAGTCGAGTCAGCGTATTACGGTCGATAACTTCGATCACGCTTGGCAGGCGGTTAAGCAAGGTTTGGGTTATTGTCGTTTGCCGCAGCATATTGTTGAGCAGCATAAGGATACCAATGTGGTTGTGCTTAACGTCGAGTATTCAAATCGTTACCATGTGCCTTTACATCTCACCTTGCCAAAAGGGGCAAAGGCCGGACCTGCGGCGAAGGGGTTGTATCAGCTGTTATTAGCATCGGTAGATGAAAGATAACAACAGTACCCAGTATGCTTTTTTGTAGTCAGTAATAACCTCACGACCGTGTTGTACAACACTGTTGTGCAATACAGCCGTGAGTTTATAAGCCTAATTTGGTAAGTAAGGCTGGGCTTCTTTAATCACGGTTTCAATGGCTTCCTGTAATTCAAAAATCTCTGGCTCGACATCTTCAATTTCAGCACCTTTGCGTAATCCGCGTTCAATCTGATCGGCTAAATTCTGAATTGGTAATACCCCACAACAAGCTGCACCACCATGGAATTTATGAATGATCTTCTTAAATTCTGAGCGTGACAAGCTGCGTGCGAGTGCTTGTTCAAGGTGTTCGCTGATCTCTGGCAGGCTATTGATAAACATTTCTAACATGTCTACCGCAAGGTCCTCTTTACCCATTGAACGTTGCAAGGTCAGTGGCCAATTTAGAATATGATTCTTCACTGTGGTGTTATCGTGTGATGAACTGCTCCATTGTTGTAGCGTGCGCTTGAGAATTGACTCATCAATGGGTTTGGTGAGGTAGTCGTCCATGCCTTTACTCAGCAAGCGATCGCGTTCACCACTCATGGCCTGTGCGGTGACAGCAATGATGGGTGTTGACTGATTACGTGTGCCAGAGCGGATCGCTTTACAGGCGCTAATACCGTCCATGATTGGCATTTGAATATCCATAAAGATGATATCAAAGTCCATTTGATTGGCTTTCGCCACTGCTTCAGCACCATTGGAACAGGTTTCAATGGTGGTCACCGAATCGGCTAGCATAGCGCTAATTAATTTCAGATTCGCAGGATTATCGTCGACGGCCAAAATAGACAGGTCAATCTTGGCTTTGGGTTTCTCAATCTTCAGCTGTGCTATTGGCTGTTCATTAGGTTTATCTAAGTAAGCCAATGCATTAACTAATTTACGGTGGTTACACGGTTTAGTCAGGCAATGTTTTGCGCCCACTCGAATGATCTCTTCTTGTAAGCAAGGGTCAGAAGAATTAATTAATACCACGACCGCGGCATTAAGCTCATGGCATTGACTCATCTTGTCATACATAGGCGTTAACTTGCTTTCATCATTTTGGGCAATAACAACACAATAGTAAGGTTGATTAATATAGTGTTGCCATTCAGCATCATTGGCACAATGTAATACGTCTAGTTCCCAGCTATTAAGCAGCGATATTAACGAGCGCGCAGAATAGTTATCGACTTCATACAATAAGACCTGTTTACCTTTAAAATCATTCACCGGTAGCGGCTCTGATAATGAATTTGAGGTGACATTGAATTTCAGTGAGAATTTAAAATTAGAGCCTTGACCTAAGTCAGAGTCGAGCGAGATTTCACCACCCATAAATTCAACTAAGCGTTGGGTAATAACCAATCCTAAACCGGTACCGCCATAACGACGGGAAATACTGGTGTCAGCTTGATTAAAGGCTTGAAATAGTTGTGCTTGTTGTTGTTCTGAAATACCAATACCGGTATCGCGGATATTAGTTTGAATGGTGACACTATTACCGGTCCATTCCAGTAATTCGATATGGATATCAATATTACCGTTTTCAGTGAATTTGATCGCATTACCGAGTAAATTGGTGATCACTTGTTGGAAACGGAATGGGTCACCAATAATACCATCAGGTACATTCTTATCGACATGCAGTGATAATTCGAGACCTTTATCATGCACGGTTGGCGCTAATAATATCGCTGCTTCTTCAATGGTGTCACGCAGGTTAAAGGGTATCTGTTCTAACGTTAGCTTACCGGCTTCAAGCTTAGAGAAATCGAGAATATCATTAATAATATTGAGTAAGTTCTTGGCGGACTTTTCAATGGTCTGCAAGTAATCGGTTTGATTCGGGCTCAGTGATGTTTTTAATAACTGACGAGAGAAACCAATCACCCCGTTAAGCGGCGTCCTCAACTCATGACTCATGTTCGCCAAGAATTCAGATTTAACCCGTGCAGCAGCTTGCGCCCGTTTTTTTGCCATATCCAATTCAATGTTTTGGATCTCAATCTGCTCTAAGGTTTCCCTTAAATCTGAGGTTGCTTGATCAATATTTTGCTGCATCTCCTCATGATAAGCCGATAGTGATTTGGCCATCGAGTTAATACCATTCTTGAGCAGGGCTAACTCACCAGTGTGATCTCCGGTGACTCGGGCATCGAGTCGACCCTCTCTGATCCTATCGACCACAGTCACCATGTCAGTAATGGGTTGGGTGACGTTTTTAACTAATCGCCAAGAGAAGATAAGCGCAGTAAAGAAACCCAGTAACACAATAAACACCGAGACCGTGGTATCACGGTATTGCAGCAATATCGCTTTGTCACGGATCAGTTGGATGGATAAATAACCGAGGATCTGTTCCGGATTTTCTAAGCTTAGTGGGAAGTTATCATTGTCAATTTCGGCAATAATAGGAGAGCGCAAAATAATGTAATCATCGAGTACTTCGACTTGTGTTGTTTCTGGCAGTTTGCTGTTGTCGGGGTTCTTCAGCACAGAAAAATTACGGTGATAATTACTGGTTACAAAGAGTTTATTATTGGTATCAAAAATGGCGATACTTTTAATTGTGGGGGCAAACTTGCGATGGGTTAAACCGAGCAGCTTTTTCAGTGATTCACGGCTGTTTTGCAACATACCGTACTCACTTGCAATCGCCAGTGGTTCAATAATATTAACACCTTGCTCAATAAGCACCGTTTCTAATTGCTGATAACGGTTAAAGGTGAAATAGCTGGCTAATAACGTACCGATTAAAACAGTCGGTAAAATCGTCAGCGACATTACTTTGGCACGAAGCCCGTATTTAGTCATAAAGTCATCTTATTGGTGTCGGGTTTAATGCCATCTACGAAGTTATTTAAAGTATAAAGCGGGAAAGCAGGTTAGAATAATACCCTAATGATGACATAGGCAATAGTTGTATATCAATATGGCGCAAATTTATAAAGCAAAAAAAGTACAGAAAATTCCGAGTAAAGCGGTTGAGATCACTATTGAGAAGCTAGATCACCAAGGTCTAGGTTTGGGTCGTCTTGATGGCAAAGCAGTATTTGTTGCTGGTGGACTACCAGGTGAGCAAGTATCAGTAAATATTATTGAGCAAAAAAAGCAATATGCCAAAGCGACATTAAGAAAAGTATTGTCCCCATCTGCGCAAAGAATTGCACCTGCTTGCCCGCATTATGCAACGTGCGGTGGTTGTAGTTTACAAATACTCGATAGCCACGATCAGGCTGATTATAAGCAGACCGCCCTGTTTAGTTTGTTACAAAAATTCAGTAAGAGTGATGATATTGAATTTGCCGAACCGATTTTATCCCAGCCATGGGAATATCGCCGTACTGCCCGTTTAAGTGTGATGTTTGATCGTAAAGCCAAGCAATTGGTATTTGGCTTTCGTGAACGTAACAGTAAATCACTGGTGGCGATTGAGCAGTGTCCGGTATTAGTACCTGCTTTGTCTGCATTGATCCAACCACTGCGTAAATTACTTGCTACGCTTACAGTACGTCGTGATTTAGGTCATATCGAGTTGTTTGCGGTTGATTCAGGTATTATTTGTTTGCTGCGTATCTTGAAACCGTTAAATGATAAAGACCAAGGTTTACTGCAAGCTTTTGCCAGTGAACAGCAATTGAGTATTTATCTGCAACCTGAGACAGATTCAGTGGTTAAATTAACCCCTGATACGCCTGCTGCATGGTATCAATTGGCCGATGGTGAATTTAAGTTAAGCTTTACCCCTGGCAACTTTATTCAAGTGAATCCTGTGGTTAATAACCAAATGGTAGCGCAAGCACTCGATTGGCTCGATTTAAACCCTGAAGACAAGGTGTTAGATTTGTTCTGCGGTGGTGGTAACTTTAGTTTGCCCGTTGCGCGTTTATGTCATTCCGTTGTCGGTGTTGAAGGTATTGATGAGATGGTGCGTCAAGCACAAGTCAATGCGATCGCCAACAACGTCGATAATGCACAATTCTTTAAAGCGGACTTATCGGCTGATTTTTCTAAATTAGCCTGGGCAAGAAACAGTTTCGATAAAGTATTATTAGATCCTGCCCGCGCAGGTGCTGCTGAAACAGTGCAATATTTACATAAACTAAAAGCGCAGAAAATTGTCTATGTATCTTGCAATCCAGCAACATTAGCGCGAGACTCGAAGTTGTTGATGGCAAAGCATTATAAATTAACACGCCTTGGTATGATTGATATGTTCCCACAAACGGGGCATGTCGAGTCAATGGCGTTATTTGAACGCGTTTAACGCGTATTTTTAAATTTTATCTTGTTAGGAATTAAGACATGGTTGCGGTACGTGATTCTCATTTGACCAACCCGGAAGACTTTGATGCGAAGACTTGGACGTCTTCGTTAGCACTCACCTCGACAGAGCAAGATGAATTATTTGAGTTATATTCTCAATTAGCATTAAAAGAAGCAGCTGAATCCCTCGATGATGAAGCTGATTTCCGTTTCCCGTTGCTTGCTTACGGGGTGGAAATGATCGAGATATTAATGACGATGGATATGGACATGGAGACCTTAAAGGTCGCTTTGTTGTATCCATTTTTTAATGCCAAATTATATGATAATGAGCAAATTGAAAGCTTATTTGGTAGCAAATTATTACCGCTATTAGTGGCTGTTGTTGAAATGGATGCGATCCGCACCCTACAAGCAAAATCACAAAAACCATCAGAAACGCAAGTTGATAACCTGCGCCGTATGTTGATGGCGATTGTTGATGATGTGCGTGCCATTGTGATCAAGTTAGCGGAACGTATTTGTCATCTTCGCCAAGTTAAGAATGCTTCTGAAGAAGAACGCGTTCTGGCAGCAAAAGAAATTGCGGATATCTATTCCCCATTAGCCAACCGTTTAGGTATTGGTCAGTTGAAATGGGAACTGGAAGATCTTTCGTTCCGCTATTCTCATCCTGATACGTATAAGCAAATAGCTAAGTTGTTACTTGAACGTCGTATCGACCGTGAAGAGTTTATCGACAGCTTTGTATCACAAGTTAAAGAGGGTGTAGAAGCAGCTGGCGGCCGTGTTGAAGTGTATGGTCGTCCTAAGCATATCTATAGTATCTGGAAAAAGATGCAGAAGAAAAACTTGGATTTCACCGGCCTTTATGACGTGCGTGCGGTACGAGTGATCGCTGCTGAGTTACAAGATTGCTATGCGGCATTAGGTGTTATCCATAACTTATTCCGTCCTATTCCCAGTGAATTTGATGATTACGTGGCGAATCCGAAAGCCAATGGTTACCAGTCGATCCATACAGTTGTTACTGTTGGCGACGAGAATAAAGCGGTTGAAGTGCAGATCCGTACCAAACAAATGCATGATGATGCCGAGTTAGGTGTTGCTGCCCATTGGCGCTACAAAGAAGGCGCTGATACGACCAAAAAAGGCAGCTACGAAGAGAAGATTGCTTGGCTACGTAAGTTACTCGCATGGCAAGATGATATGGCTGAAAGCGGTAGCTTAGTTGATGAGTTACGCAGTCAGGTATTTGATGATCGTGTCTATGTGTTCACCCCAAAAGGCGATGTGGTTGATATGCCGCAAGGCTCAACACCGTTAGATTTTGCTTACTATGTACATAGTATGGTGGGTCATCGCTGTATTGGTGCCAAGATCAGTGGCCGTATTGTGCCGTTTACTTACGAGCTGCAAACTGGCGATCAGATTGACATTATCACGCAGAAAAATCCCAATCCCAGTCGCGATTGGTTATTACCAAACTTAGGGTATGTAAAGTCTGCGCGTGCTCGCGCTAAGATTAACACTTACTTTAAGCGTATGGACCGTGATAAGAATGTAGCCTCGGGTAAAGACATGCTAGAAGGCGAGTTACACAAACTTGGCTTGCAGTTGTCTGATGCGAACTGTGCGTTTGAACGTTTTAACTCCAACACTTTAGAAGATTTATTAGCCCAGGTCGGTAGTGGTGATGCACGCCTTAACCAAGTTATTAATCACATTAAAGTATTGTTGTTACAACCGAGCGCCGAGGAAGAAGATAAACTGGCGTTAGAGCTAGTTGATCAACAAGTACTAAAATCGCAAAATCAGCCGAAAAAGAAACGCAGCAAAGATCATATCGTTGTTGAAGGCATGGGTAATTTGATGACCCATATTGCCAATTGTTGTCAGCCGATCCCGGGCGATGACATTGTTGGGTATATCACCCAAGGTCGTGGTATTTCTATCCATCGCAATGGCTGCTTACAATATGCTGATTTAAGTAATCGCCAGCCAGAACGTATTATTGATGCGGTTTGGGGCGGTGACTTTAGTGGTGGTTACGGTGTGACCTTGGTGGTGCATGCTAGTGATCGCAGTGGATTATTGCGTGACTTAACCACTATTTTTGCCAACGACCGCATTCATGTTGTTGGTATGAACACCCGTACCGATGCCAAGCTGCAAACGGCGACACTGGAAATCAATATCGAGCTATTTAATATTGATACGCTCAGTCATTTGACTAACCGCATGAGTCAAGTGAAAGGGGTTATTTACGCTAAACGCTTAAAATAGTCGTTAGTGTAATAACCTCATGTAATGATAGTAAAAGCCAGTATTGTTAGCGCAATACTGGCTTTTTTACATTCTCATTTTAATGACTCGATAGTAAAGGTAGTATCGTTACGCCAGATTTTTATTTCTTTAAAATTCAATTATTTACTTCTATAAATAGAATTGTTGATAGATATAATTTCAACTATATTTAGTTTAGATAAACTATTTTAATAGTTTAATGTATTTTATAAAAGTATCAGTAATTGTATTTAGGGATGAACTACAATGAAACAGACTAAGTTTTCACTTCGCTTTACCGTGGGTGGGATGTTTTTACTTGCGACAATATTAACCACGATAGTTGCGGTATCGCTGCAGTATCATTTTAGTAAAAAAATCGCGACAGAACAGACCTTATCCATGCTTTCGATGTCCTCTGCAGAGCTAAGTGAGTATGTTCAAGACTTAGAGTCTGATGCGATGAATACTGCTAAGCTGCTAGCTTCTGTTAGCCGTACTGTTGATATGGCCACCGGTGAGATTGATATCCGTAATATATTAGCGGAATCAATGGTAGATAATCCGTTGTTTTATAGTATTTATATTGGTTCTGCTGATAATAATTTTTATCAAGTAATTAACTTAAATTCTTCCCCTTTAGTGCGAAAGAAACTGCTCACGGAAAAAAGTGACCGTTGGGTGGTTATTAAAATTACCGGCAGTAAAGAACAACGTATTCGTGAAACTTATTATTATGATGACGCATTTTTATTACGTGAGTTAAAGGCGACTAAAAGTAACTACTTCCCCACCGAAAGACCTTGGTATATAACATCAAACCTTGATGTGGTATCAAAAACTAAACCCTATTTATTTCAACATTTAAAGATCACTGGGCAAACTTACTCTTTGGCGTTTACATCGAAACAGGGGAATAAAGAAACCCATGTTCTGGGTATTGATATCGTCCTTTCATCTCTTGCAAAAAAGCTTTCTGTTAGTGCGCTTAACCTTGGCGAAAATAGTGATGTTGAATCATTTATTTACCTTAAGTCTGGTGATGTTATTGCCTCGAATCGTAAAAATAATGATGAGATAAAAATACCAGTCGCTAAGCCACTTGATTTAAGTCCAGCGCAAGAACGTATCTTGAGCTCGACCATGCCCATCAAAATGTCGAATCAAAATGATTGGGCTCCGATTGATTTTACCGCGTCTGGACAGCCCAAGGGCTATGCCATTGACGTCATGATGCTGATTGCAGATATGACCGGAATTGATTTTGAGTTTATTAATGGTTTTTCGTGGGCGGAGCTCGTTAATAAATATAAAGATGGTTCACTCGATGGCTTACATTCATTACAACATTCGAATGCAAGTAACATTGTTGGTATCTATTCTGAGCCTTTGTACGACTTACCCTTTTCATTCGTCACCAAAGACAATAGGTCAGACATACGTAGCTATGCCGAGCTGAAAGGGAAGAAAGTTGCGATATCATCAGGTTGGTCTATTGTGCCATTACTAAGACGTGACTTTCCTAGCGTTGAATTGATTGAATACCCAACGCTAAAAGCGGGCTTTGAATCTGTTGCTTTAGGCGAGACATATGCGTTACTTGATAGTCGAGCGGTACTCAATGCTGGGTTAACGCAGTACTTCTATCAAGATCTGCAATTACATCAAGAGGTAAAAACGTTAAATGCAGGTTACTCTTCAACGTTTCACATTGTGTTGAATCCTAAATACGATGCATTAATTCCTATTATTAACTTAGCAATCCGTAATATTAGCCAAGCGCAGCGTCAAGCGTTGAAAAGTAAATGGATGGATAATCTAGGTTTAATGACCGGGGATATTATGATCCCTTATCCTGAGTTATTAATATTGGCCAAGCAAAAAAATCTATATGGCAAGATTATCGAAAGACAGATTGATGGCCAAGCTCGATTTGTCTATATTAGCCCGATCGATGTTGATGCCAGCGAATTTTTCACCGTCATTATCCCCAAAGAAGTTATCTACAGTGACGTCACCAAGCGGGTAGCGGTATCGATTGGTATCACGATTAGTATTATGTTGTTGATATTGCCACTGGCATGGATATTTGGTGGGCCGATTGTTCGCCCTATCTATCAGTTACGTTTACAAGCTCAGAAAATAAAAAATCGCGAATATGATTCAGTCGAAATTGTCGATACTCGTATTAAAGAAATTTGGGAACTATCGAAGTCGTTCACTGAGATGTCATTGGTATTGAAAAAACATGAAGAAGCACAAGAAGAATTTTTAGAAGCCTTTATTAAGCTTATTGCTCAAGCCATTGATGATAAATCTCCGTATACCGCAGGCCATTGTAATCGCGTGCCTGAGCTTGGCATGATGCTGGCAGAAGCTGCTGAACAGTCTAATTCAAGGTTATTTAAAGACTTTAAATTTACCAATGTAGACGAGAAACGTGAGTTTAGGATCGCCGCTTGGTTACACGATTGTGGCAAGATCACCACACCTGAGTACATTGTTGATAAAGGCAGTAAATTAGAGACTAACTACAATCGTATTCACGAGATCAGAGCTCGATTTGAAATTTTGTGGCGTGATGCTGAAATAACAGCATTAAAACAGCAATTGACGACACCGGCAGATAAAGTGACGATAGATGCTGAACTGGTGTCAAAACAGCAGCAACTAACCGATGACTTTGAATTTATTGCCACTTCAAATGTTGGTGGTGAGTTCATGAGTAATGACAAGATCGCGCGCGTTAAAGCATTATCATCGCAAACTTGGTTACGTCATTTTGATGATCGTCTCGGACTCTCTCCAGTTGAAGAGTTAGCTAAGGTATCGGCCTCATCAATATTACCTGCTGTTGAACAGTTACTGTCTGATAAACCTGAGCATATTATCAAGCGTGAGCGTAACGTTGAGTTCGATCCTAAGCACGGCATTAAAATGGATGTACCTGAGCATCAATATAATTTGGGCGAGATTTATAATTTAACGATTAGTCGGGGTACATTAACACCGGAAGATAGATACAAGATTAACGAGCATATGATCAGCACAATCAAAATGTTAGAGAATCTACCGTTTCCACCAGAATTAAGTCGCGTCCCACGTTATGCGTCAACGCATCATGAAACGCTGAAAGGTACTGGCTATCCCCGTAAGCTAGCAGCAGAGGATCTTTCTATTCCAGAACGTATCTTGGTGATTGCGGATATTTTTGAAGCGTTAACGGCTTCAGACCGCCCTTATAAGAAAGCCAAACCTGTGAGCGTTGCCGTGGACATCATGTACAAAATGGCCTTAGATCAACATTTGGATATCGAGTTATTCAAGCTATTTCTACAAAGTGGTACACACGTTAAGTATGCACAAGAATACCTGAAACCTGAGCAATTAGATGAGGTCGATATAAATAAGTATCTGCAACCACAACAAATTGATGAAACTGATTTGAATAAAAAATTGACCGCTTAATTGCCACTCTCCCACGCGATAAGTCACCTGTAGGTAGCTTGTCGCGCGTTATATACCTCGCCTCGAAGATTTAATTACACCACTGCAAATATACGAATATCATTATATACTCCCTCATAAATCGTTTAGTCTCAGTTTATGACTTTATTTAAGCTAATGAGCCAAGCTCTCGAGATGTTACTGAAAAATTGCATTAATAGGATTTATTTTGAAAGAAAAGTACACGATCAATGATTTACGTAAAATGGTTGAGCAATTACGTAACCCAGATACAGGTTGCCCTTGGCATTTACAGCAGAATTTTGCTTCGATCACTAAGTTTACCCTCGAGGAAGCCTATGAAGTGGTTGATAGTATAGAAAATGATGATCTAAAAGGACTCGAAGGAGAGTTGGGTGATTTACTCTATCATGTGCTTTATTACGCTAAACTTGGTCAGGAACAAGCCTTATTTAACTTTGATGATGTTATTCAGCAGCTCGCTGCGAAATTAATACAGCGTCATCCACATGTTTTTGGTGAAATAAAACTACAGTCCGAATCTGAAATAGTTGCCGCATGGCAAAAACAGAAGTCTAAAGAACGTTTAGAAAGTCATAAAAATACCGTGCAGCACAGTGCATTAGACAATATACCGAACGCATTACCAGCCTTGGTCAGAGCAGCTAAAATACAGCAGCGAGCGGCCGACGTTAAGTTTGATTTTGAACATTATAAACAAGCATTATCAAAGGTTTACGAGGAGGTTGATGAGGTTGTTGAAGAAGCCGATGCCGCGGTCATTGATACTGATAAACTAGAAGAAGAATTAGGCGATCTGTTGTTCTCTGTAGTGAATGTCACTCGTCACTTAAAGCAAGACCCTGAGCAAGCACTCAGGAAGGCGAATGAAAAGTTTGAAAAAAGATTTAGACAGGTAGAAGTACTTGCATTACAGAATGGTAAGTCATTAAGTGACTGTTCTATAAGAGAAATGGAGTCATTTTGGCAGAAGGTGAAATAAAATTACAACATATGATCTACCGCACAGTTATGGAAAAACGGCAATGCTATACTTGTCAACATTGTGGGATGAGGGGGATTTGTTTATAATGTCGTCCCTTCTGGTATATATTCAATAATACTTATTTAATCCCTAACAACTTCAGGTTATGTATGACAACTAAGTACGTTTTTGTTACTGGTGGGGTAGTATCCTCATTAGGTAAAGGTATTGCGGCAGCATCATTAGCAGCTATTTTAGAAGCACGTGGCTTAAACGTCACAATGATGAAACTAGACCCTTACATTAACATTGACCCGGGCACAATGAGCCCGATTCAACATGGTGAAGTATTCGTAACGGACGATGGCGCTGAGACCGATCTAGATCTAGGTCACTATGAGCGTTTTATTCGTACTCACATGACTAAACGTAATAACTTTACAACAGGTAAAGTGTATTCATCAGTGCTTGCTAAAGAGCGTCGTGGTGATTACTTAGGTGCAACGATTCAGGTTATTCCACATATTACAAACGAGATCAAAGAACGCGTAATCGCGGGCAGTGAAGGCTTTGATATTGCAGTAGTAGAAGTGGGTGGCACGGTAGGTGATATCGAATCACAACCTTTCCTAGAAGCATTACGTCAAATGGGCGTGCAACTGGGTCGTGACAACACCATGTTTATGCATTTAACATTAGTACCTTATTTAGGTGCTGCTGGTGAAGTTAAAACAAAACCAACACAACACTCAGTGAAAGAGTTACGTTCAATTGGTATTCAGCCTGACATTCTAATTTGTCGTTCTGATCGTAATGTACCAGCGAACGAACGCGCTAAGATCTCGTTATTCTGTAACGTAGAAGAAAAAGCCGTTATCTCACTGAAAGATGTGGACAGTATTTATAAAATTCCTGCGCTATTAAAAGCACAAGGTTTAGATGAGCTCGTTGTTAAGCGTTTCGGTATAACAGCACCAGAAGCCGATCTAGCTGAGTGGGAGCAGGTAATTTTTGAAGAAGCTAACCCAACTGATGAACTTGTTATCGGTATGGTTGGTAAGTACATCGAACTACCAGATGCTTACAAATCAGTAAATGAAGCACTTAAACATGGTGGTTTGAAAAACCGTTTCAGCGTGAAAATCAAATATATTGATTCACAAGATCTTGAAGCGAAAGGTACAGACATACTTAAAACTGTTGATGGTATCTTGGTACCCGGTGGTTTCGGTGAACGTGGCGTTGAAGGTAAAATTCTTGCGGCAAAATTTGCACGTGAAAACAAGGTTCCTTACTTTGGTATCTGTTTAGGTATGCAAGTAGCGTTAATCGAATTCGCACGTAATGTTGCTGGCCTAGAAGGCGCTCATTCAACAGAATTTAACCCAGAAACTAAGTTCCCTGTAGTTGGCTTAATTACAGAGTGGATTGACGAATCAGGTAACGTTGAAGAACGTACTGGTAAATCTGATCTGGGTGGTACTATGCGTTTAGGTGCACAACTATGTCATCTTAAAGCGGGTAGTAAAGTAAGAGAAATGTACGGTAGTGCGACGATTAAAGAACGTCATCGTCACCGTTATGAAGTTAACAACAATCTTCTTCCTCAAATCGAGAAAGCAGGCCTAAAAGTAACAGGTTTATCTGCGGATAAGAAATTGGTAGAGATTGTTGAGAATCCGAATCATCCTTGGTTCGTTGCTGCGCAATTCCACCCGGAATTCACATCAACACCACGCGATGGTCATGCATTATTTGAAGGATTCATTAATGCTGCTGGTGAACATAAAAAATCATCAACTAGCTAATCAGAGATTTTAATATTAGTGTCGCGGTAACGCGGCATACTTAAATTTTTAATAGTTAAGGAAATCAAAATGTCTAAGATCGTTAAAGTTCTAGGTCGTGAAATCATGGATTCACGCGGTAACCCAACTGTAGAAGCTGAAGTTCATCTTGCTGACGGTTCTATCGGTATGGCTGCTGCTCCATCTGGCGCATCAACTGGTTCTCGTGAAGCACTTGAATTACGTGATGGCGATAAAGCGCGTTACTTAGGTAAAGGCGTACTTAAAGCTGTTGCTGCTGTAAATGGTCCAATCGCTGAAGCGCTAGCTGGTAAAGATGCACTAGCACAAGCTGAGCTTGATCAAATCATGATCGACCTAGATGGCACTGAAAACAAAGCTTTATTTGGCGCAAACGCGATCTTAGCTGTTTCTTTAGCTGCAGCTAAAGCTGCTGCAATCTCTAAGAAAGTACCTCTTTATGCTCACATTGCTGATCTAAACGGTACTCCAGGTGTTTACTCTATGCCTCTTCCAATGATGAACATCATCAACGGTGGCGAGCATGCTGATAACTCTGTAGATATCCAAGAATTCATGATCCAACCTGTTGGCGCTGCAAACTTCCGCGAAGGTCTACGTATGGGTGCAGAAGTATTCCATAGCCTTGCTAAAGTACTTAAAGCTGACGGTCACTCAACGGCTGTTGGTGATGAAGGTGGTTTTGCTCCTAACCTAGCTTCAAACGAAGCTGCACTTGCTGCAATTAAAGTTGCTGTTGCAAACGCTGGTTATGAACTAGGTAAAGACATCACTCTAGCGATGGATTGTGCTGCTTCTGAGTTCTACAACAAAGAAACTGGTAACTACGAGCTTACTGGTGAAGGTAAAACTTTCACTGCTGAAGAGTTCAACTTCTTCTTACAAGATCTTACTAAAAAATATCCAATCGTTTCTATCGAAGATGGTCTTGACGAGTCTGATTGGGTTGGTTTCAAACACCAAACTGAACTTCTTGGTGATAAAATCCAATTAGTTGGTGACGATTTATTCGTAACTAACACTAAGATCCTTAAGCGTGGTATTGATGAAGGTATTACTAACTCTATCTTAATCAAGTTTAACCAAATCGGTTCTTTAACTGAAACTTTAGCTGCAATCAAAATGGCTAAAGACGCTGGTTTCACAGTTGTTATCTCTCACCGTTCAGGTGAAACTGAAGATTCAACAATTGCTGACCTAGCTGTTGGTACTGCTGCAGGCCAAATCAAAACTGGTTCACTGAGCCGTTCTGATCGTGTTGCTAAGTACAACCAACTTCTACGTATCGAAGAAGCGCTAGGTTCAAAAGCACCATACAACGGTCTTAAAGAGGTTAAGGGTCAAGCTTAATTTGCTTAACTGTTAATTCTGAATGATTAAAAAACCCGCTTCTTAGCGGGTTTTTTTTATCTATACGCTAACCAATCTCTGCATTATATGTGACAATAACTGATTCATTTACGGGATGATTGTCATGCGCCTGCTTTATTTTGTATTAATCTTAATTCTCAGCTTATTGCTCTATCATTTTATTGCCGGTAATAACGGCGCGATGGACTACAAGCGAATCGAACGTGAAGTCGATATCCAGCACACCAATAATCAAGTTTTGATTGAACGTAATACCGCACTCAAAAACGAAATCTTAGATCTACGTAATGGCAACGATGCTATTGAAGAACGTACCCGTAATGAATTGGGTATGATTAAAGAAGGGGAAACCTTCTACCGCATTATTAATGACGATGATAAGAACTAGGCGATAGAGATGACTGAACTATTTATTGCGGTTGTCCCAGCCGCGGGTGTTGGCGCACGTATGGGCGCGAATATTCCCAAGCAATACTTAATGCTAGAAAATAAAACCGTTATTGAACATACGTTAACAGCGCTATTAAGCCACCCTAGTATTACTCAAGTTGTTGTCGCATTGGGGCCTGAAGATGGCTGGTTTGCCGATTTAGATATCGCCAACAACCCAGCCATTGTCCGTGTTGATGGTGGTAAAGAACGTGCTGATTCGGTATTAGCGGGATTACAGGCCTGTCAGTCCTATAATTGGGTACTGGTGCATGATGCCGCACGACCTTGTCTTACTCACGCTGATATTGATAATTTAATTATTGCTGCACTGGCATCCGATCACGGTGCTATTCTTGGTAGCCAGGTTCGCGATACGATGAAACGTACTGATACCCAAGGTAATATTATTGCCACCGTGGACAGAGAGCTATTATGGCATGCGTTAACGCCACAGATGTTTCCGGTTAAATTACTGACCGATGCGCTAACCACTGGTTTAGCAGGTCAGAGCAATATTACCGATGAAGCATCCGCGATTGAGTTATTAGGCTTAATGCCAAAAATGGTGATTGGTCGCGCAGATAATATTAAAATAACCCGCCCAGAAGACATGCCGTTAGCAACACTGTTTTTACAGCAACTAACGCAGAGTTAATAACTAAAAACAATCATTAAGAGTAATAACTAAAAACACGCGTGAAGCGTAAATAGGGAAGAGATACAATGTTTAGAATTGGCCATGGTTTTGACGTACATAAATTTGGTAATACAGGCCCGGTGATGATTAACGGTGTCGCCATTCCTTATGAACAAGGTTTTCTGGCCCATTCTGATGGTGATGTCGCTTTACATGCGATATGTGATGCCTTACTTGGCGCGCTCGCGCTTGGTGATATTGGCCATCATTTCCCTGATACATCGGCAGAATTTGAAAATATCGACAGCCGTATTTTATTACGCGATGTGTTTAGTAAAGTGAAGGAATTGGGTTATCGAATTGGCAACTTAGATGTCACTATTATTGCCCAAGCCCCGAAGATCGCCCCGCATATTCAAGCTATGCGCGCAGTATTAAGTGCTGATCTTGAAACCGACATATCAACAGTGAATGTGAAAGCTACTACCACCGAAAAACTCGGGTTCACTGGCCGTAAAGAAGGCGTGGCCTGCGAAGCTGTCGTGCTATTAATGAAAAACTCATAAACAATAAATGAAGAATATATAGACACTAAATGAAACATACATAAGCTATTAATGATAAAAAAATAGCATAATAAAAAATACATAATAAGTGAAAATCAATTAATGCAAACTGATCCTAATACGGAGATATCTATGCTTCCTGAATTTGAATATTTATACGGTAAACCTACCATCACGGGTTTTATTAAGCAGGAAGCTGCCGATTTTGTGGTTATTGAAGACCTCGGCTTTGAGTTAACTGGTGAAGGTGAACACATCTTTATCTCTATTCGTAAAGAGGGTGAAAACACCCAATATGTCGCGCGTGCATTAGCAAAAGCAGCGGGTGTTGCCGATAAGCATGTGAGTTATGCCGGGCTTAAAGATCGCCATGCCATTACCGAACAATGGTTTGGTATTCACATGCCGGGTAAAGAAACACCGGATTTTTCAGTTGTTGAAACTGACCAGATTAAAGTATTAAAAATTGTCCGTCATAACAAAAAGCTGCGCACTGGTGCACTTAAAGGTAACCAGTTCACCTTGAAATTGACTGATTTGAGCAGTACTGACGGTCTTGCGGAACGTTTAGAAAACATCAAAACAACCGGTGTGCCAAATTATTTTGGTGAGCAACGCTTTGGCCGTAATGGTAGTAATATCGTCTGTGCACAAGAGATGTTTGCAGGCAAAAAAATTAGAGACCGTAATAAGCGTAGTTTTTATATTTCTGCTGCACGTAGTTTGATCTTCAACAAAGTAGTGAGTGAACGCATTAGCCAAGCAAAATGGCAAACGCCAATGCCGGGTGATTGTTTAATTTTACAAGGCTCAAATTCATTCTTTACTGAAGAAACGCTAACTGACGATATCATTGAGCGTGTTGCCCAAGGTGCTTTACAATTGTCAGCACCGTTAGTCGGTAAGGGCAATAGCAGCGCCATGAATGAGGCGCTAGCATTTGAAGACGCTATCATCGCGCAATATCCAGAATTGCTTGAAGGTCTTGTTGCAGCGGGTCTGCGTCAAGAACGTAAAGCGTTAATATTACGCCCACAAAACTTTAACTATGAGTTAGCAGAAAATAGCTTAACCGTGAGTTTCTATCTACCATCGGGTTGTTTTGCGACCAGCGTAGTACGCGAGCTTATTGAAGAAAAATTCGTTGTTCGTCATTTTGACCAAGAAGTTAAATCAGGAACCGCATGATCCAACTGGGTAATACAGGCGTAGCGGGGCAGCGTATAAAATCGCTGCTTGAACAACAAGGGATCCGAGCCCAAAGTGTATTAACTGCAATACAGGATACGCCACGTGACTATTTTGTGGAAGAGGCGTTTGCCTTGCAGGCATGGGGCAATCAAGCACTGCCAATCGGGGCGGGGCAAACTATTTCTCAGCCTTATATCGTCGCGAGAATGACGGAACTGTTGATGCAAAGCAGTCCACAACGGGTGCTGGAGATTGGCACTGGTTCGGGTTACCAAACCGCTATTCTAGCGCAAGTGTTTCCACGGGTTTATTCGGTCGAACGGATCCAAGCATTACAATGGCAAGCTAAACGGCGGCTAAAGAATCTGGATCTGCACAACGTGATGATGAAATACGGCGATGGCTGGCAAGGTTGGCAAAGTAAAGCGCCGTTTGATGCGATAATAGTTACCGCTGCTCCAGCTGCCGTACCACAAGCGTTATTAACGCAGTTAGCTGATGGTGGGCAACTTATTTTGCCATTAGGTGTCGAATCTCAAGTATTACAAGTTATCACTCGTAATGGCGATAGCTATACTAGTCAGAATGTTGAAAATGTACGCTTTGTGCCTTTAGTGCAAGGTGAGCTCGCGTGAATGTACTGTCGGCATTAAATGCGAAGGAGATCGAATCAGGGAATCAGGTGCAGTGATGGTCAGCAACAGTCTATTAAGTAATGTACGCAGGTGCAACCAATGGCATCGTATCGCGTTTTATTTACTGTTAGTACAGTTAGTCGGTTGCGCTAGTGGCAACCATAGCCCTGCGCCTGTCACCAGTGTTCAAGGTTATAAAGTAGAGCTCAGATCGCATATTAAGACGCCGACTTATCGTGTTAACAAAGGTGAAACGCTGTACGCTATTGCATGGCGAAGTAATCAAGATTTTAAATTTTTAGCCGCCTTAAATCAGATCCCTGATCCTTATCAAATTTACCCTGGCCAAGTATTAAAACTGCAAGGGAAAATACCCGCGCCAGTTTATAAAAAACCGACACCGGTGAAAGTAGCTAAAACAACGAATAGTAATTCCAATAAAAATACGGCTAAAACCAGTATTAAAGCACCGTCAAAGCAACTCGTTACACCGGCGAAAACCAAAACGGTTATCGCGAAAGCCAGCCCTCCTGTGCAGCATAAAGCGCCGACTAAATATAAAGCGCCCGTGAAAGCTAAACCAGCTGTGAGGGTCGTGAAGCCAAAAGTAGTGGTCAGTAATAACAAGCTAAAATGGAGTTGGCCTGCGTCAGGCAAATTAATTAGTACTTATTCGACGAGTAAGTCTGGTAACCAAGGGGTCAACATTGCGGGTTCATTGGGACGCAATATCATTGCCGCTGAAAATGGTCGAGTGGTTTATTCTGGCAATGGTTTACGTGGTTACGGTAACCTTATTATTATTAAACATAACGATGATTACTTAAGCGCATATGCCTACAACCAGAAGCTATTAGTGAAAGAGCAACAATGGGTTAAGGCTGGTCAGAAGATCGCAACTATGGGTAACAATGGACCTAATTCAGGTGCCGAGTTGTATTTTGAGATCCGTTATCGTGGTAAACCGGTTAACCCAATGCGCTACTTGCCTAAGCGTTAAGCCCGGCTGAAAGTAGTTTATTAGACTAATCTTAATAAACTATTTACGGCAGTCAGGAGGCAATTCTTAATGAGCAAGATAACTGATGCAAATAAGTCAACCGTTGCGGATAATGAAGTATCTGATAACGCTAAAAAAGTACGACCAGGGATGGAAAAATTTGACGAAGAACACCTCATTCCTAACGATGCTAAAAGCTTAGATGCCACACAGCTTTATCTTGGGGAGATCGGTTTTTCACCGTTGCTAACCGCAGAAGAAGAAGTATTTTATGCGCGCCGTTCATTACGCGGCGATGCCAGTGCCAGAAAACGTATGATTGAAAGTAATTTGCGTTTAGTGGTTAAAATAGCCAGACGTTATAATAACCGTGGACTGGCCTTGTTAGACTTGATTGAAGAAGGTAATTTGGGTCTGATCCGGGCGGTAGAGAAGTTCGATCCCGAGCGTGGTTTTCGCTTTTCCACTTATGCGACATGGTGGATACGACAAACCATTGAACGCGCTATCATGAATCAAACTCGCACTATACGTTTACCCATCCATGTGGTTAAAGAGCTTAATGTTTACCTGCGCGCTGCGCGTGAACTATCCCACGAATTAGATCATGAACCTACCGCCGAAGACATTGCTGATAAATTAGATAAACCGGTAGCTGATGTCAGTAAAATGCTACGTTTGAATGAACGAATAAGTTCGGTTGATACCCCGATCGGTGGCGATTCTGAAAAAGCGTTATTAGACATTATATCGGATGATAAAGGTGATGGTCCGGAAAGCTGCACTCAAAATGATGATATTAAATTTAGTATTGTGCGCTGGCTTGAAGAGTTGAACCCGAAACAGCGAGAAGTGCTGGCAAGGCGTTTTGGGCTGTTAGGTTATGATGCTTCAACGCTTGAGGATGTAGGACGTGAAATTGGCTTAACCCGTGAGCGTGTCCGACAGATTCAAGTTGAAGCGTTACGACGATTACGAGAAGTGCTTGCCCAGCAAGGTTTATCGGTCGAAGCTTTATTTAGAATTTAGAATTTAGAATTTAGAATTTAGAATGATAGTAAGTATGGTTATTGAGTAGTTAGTCATTAAAATTAAGCTAGTCTTAATACTTAGTACTTCATTCAGTCTTTATACTGATTTTATTAAAACCAGTCATACTACTCATCCATTTCTAGTATTTTAGTAACCCTCTGCAAACATGGATTGTTTAAGGAAGGTTATGTTATTGACTCGTTATCTCATTAAGCTATTACTTACACTTAGCGTGACATTATTTATTACTGCATGCTCAACCCCCAGATTATTTATCAATAACGGCCTGCCGATTATTGCCAGTGACGCTAAATTTGTTCTATTACCTACAGATATACATGGTTTATCGGGTGTAAAAGTACAACGAGAAACGGTTTTTTATACATCCTTTAAAGTAGCCTTCGGTAAGCAAATAATTAATACGCCGCAACTATCATCACGTCTTAAGGACAATGGTTTTGCCGATGTATCCTGGCAAATGAGTCATGCCATGCATCGCCTTGTGACCGATAACGGCCGTTTTAGTTATAGCCAAGGGTATCAATTAGCTCTAGCTAATGGTGACGTGAACAGCAAGTTTAGAGCGCTAGACAGAGATGTTTATCAATTAAGCTATTGGCTACAACAAGCTTATCAACTGCCTGTGTTACCCGATTATATTGTTACTGCACACATAGATAGTATGGGGGTATCTCAAGCGGGGAGGTTGTTAAAATATCGGGTGATTGCGGGGATCTATTCTACCGAAAAAAAAGCGCTGGAGCGGGTTGTCAGTTATGTAGCAGAAAGCCCAAATCAACATAAAGCCATTTTACATGACTTGGATAATTTGGGCTTTTTAATTTACCGTGAACTGTTTGAGTTACATTAAATATAAGTAATTACATTGAATATAAATAGTTAGATTTAAAACCCCTACTTAAAGTTGTTCTTTTAAACGGTATAGCATCTCTAATGCTTCACGCGGTGTTAAGTTATCAACGTTTAACGCACTCAAGTCATCAATGACAGGATGAGTAACCGGCTGCGCTTCAACTTGTGGACGTTCGCCTGCCGCTACGGGATGTTGTGCATTTAGTTCTAGCTCATGTAGCTTGATTTTAGCCGCGTGGATAACCGTTTTTGGCACGCCAGCGAGAGCCGCCACTTGTAAGCCATAACTGCGATCTGCAGCCCCATCTTGTACGGCATGCATAAACACAATCGAGTCACCGTGTTCAACCGCATCTAAATGCACATTGACTAGGCTTGGATGCTGCTCTGCTAACGTGGTTAATTCAAAATAATGGGTCGCGAATAACGTATAGGCTTGGATCTTATTCGTGAGGTATTCTGCACAAGCCCAAGCAAGTGATAAACCATCATAGGTACTCGTACCGCGACCAATTTCATCCATCAATACTAAGCTGTTAGCCGTGGCATTATGCAAGATGTTCGCGGTTTCCGTCATTTCTACCATGAAGGTTGAACGACCGGATGCCAAATCATCGGATGCACCAATACGGGTAAAGATACGGTCGATTAACGATGTTGTTACTTGCTCTGCAGGTACAAAACTACCTATGTGTGCCATCAAGGTGATTAACGCTGTTTGACGCATGTATGTCGATTTACCACCCATGTTCGGACCGGTAATGATTAACATACGACGTTCAGGGTTAAGTTGCACAGGATTAGCAATGAAGGGTTCTGTCATTACTTGCTCAACCACAGGGTGACGACCATTGGTAATGTCGATACCGGGTTTTACGCTAATGGTTGGACGACAATAGTTTAAGGTTTCTGCGCGCTCGGCAAAGTTACACAGTACATCGAGTTCAGATAATGCCGCTGCACTGTCTTGTAATGCTGGAATGTAAGGTAATAACTTATCTAATAGTTGTTCGTATAGCTGTTTTTCTAGAGCCAGTGATTTGCCTTGGCTGCTCAGCACTTTATCTTCGTGTTCTTTCAGCTCAGGGATAATATAACGTTCAGTATTTTTCAGCGTTTGACGGCGAATATAATGTACTGGCACTTGGTCTGACTGCAGGCGACTGACTTCGATGAAATAGCCGTGTACGCGGTTATAACCGACTTTTAAGGTTGCAATACCGGTCTGTTGTTTTTCACGTTCTTCTAAAGCGTGTAAGTAATCAGTCGCACCGCGACTCAGTTCGCGCCATTCATCGAGTTCTTTATTATAACCAGGGGCTATCACGCCACCATCACGAATTAATACCGGAGGATTGTCGATAACTGCAAAACTTAATAACGTTTCCAGTTCACTGAATTCGCCAGCCAGTTGTTGTAATGAACTTAGGTGATCGGCATTGTGCTCTGTAAGTAACGTTTGCAGTTCTGGTAGTTGTTGGAATGCATTACGTAAACGTACCAAATCGCGTGGACGAGCAGAGCGCAGTGATAAACGCGCAATGATACGTTCGATATCACCAATAGTACGCAGTACCGGTTGAATGCTGTTTAGTGCACCCACATCCAATAACGATTGAATGCTTGATTGGCGTTGGTCTAATACCAAACTATCGCGAACCGGTTGATGTAACCAGCGTTTTAATAGACGGCTGCCCATCGGCGTCGAAGTATGATCGAGTATTTCTGCTAGGGTATTATCAGTGCCGCCAGACAAGTTCTGGGTCAGCTCTAAATTACGGCGTGTAGCTGCATCCATCACCACCATTTGTTCGGTTTGTTCAAGCTTAATTGCACGAATATGTGGTAGGGCAGTACGCTGGGTTTCTTTGACATATTGCATTAAGCAGCCTGCTGCACATAATGCGACAGGTGAGTTTTCTACACCAAAACCAACCAGATCCTTAGTACCAAACTGTTGGCATAAAACGGTGCGGCCAGTTTGTAAATCAAACTCCCACTCTGGGCGACGACGTAGGCCTTTAAGGTGTTTGATGT
The DNA here is from genome assembly GCF_002836355.1 of Moritella sp. Urea-trap-13. Taxonomy (NCBI): domain Bacteria; kingdom Pseudomonadati; phylum Pseudomonadota; class Gammaproteobacteria; order Alteromonadales; family Moritellaceae; genus Moritella; species Moritella sp. Urea-trap-13. The sequence continues at coordinate 70,037 of NZ_PJCA01000037.1, read as the reverse complement.
GCTGCATCGATTCAAACGATTCACAATACAATAACTCTGCGGGGTCGGTACGTTGCAGTTCGGCAAGTAAGGTTTCTTCAGTGTTGAATTGATTAATCAGAAAGCGACCACTTCCCATATCCAAAGTGGCATAACCAAAAGTACTACCATCATGAAATAAGGCGGCGAGTAGGTTGTCATTACGCTCGGTTAGTAAAGCTTCGTCACTGACTGTCCCTGGTGTAACAATACGGACTACTTTACGTTCAACTGGACCTTTTGAGGTCGCAGGATCGCCAATTTGTTCACAGATAGCCACCGATTCGCCACTACGTACTAGCTTTGCTAGGTAGCCTTCCAATGAATGATAAGGAATCCCCGCCATTGGAATAGGGTTACCATTTGACTTACCACGCTTGGTTAAAGATATTCCTAAAAGCTGTGACGCTTTTTTAGCATCATCATAAAATAACTCGTAAAAGTCACCCATACGATAAAACAGTAAGATATCGGGTTGTTCAGCTTTTAACTTAAAAAATTGCTGCATCATAGGCGTGTGATTAGGTAAGTCTTTAGGTGCAAGAAAGTCAGGTTGCATAGCGGCTCGGTTCTGAAAAAATAATTGCCGCTATAATAACAATGCTAAAGCATGGTGGCGACTGTATTTTTTTGTAGATAAATATGCGCTATGAATTATTTTTTAAAAAATATTATTTTATTGCTTGATACTGTATGAACGAACAGTATACTTAGGCTATAAAATTAAATACTCGATTATGCCTCAGGGGAATAAAATGGACGCGAATAAAGAAAAAGCCTTAGCTGCTGCACTTGGACAAATTGAAAAGCAATTTGGTAAAGGTTCTATTATGAAGCTAGGTGATAACCGTACCATGGACGTAGAAACAGTTTCTACTGGTTCACTTTCTCTTGATATCGCATTGGGTGCTGGTGGTTTACCTATGGGGCGTATTGTTGAAATTTACGGTCCTGAATCAAGTGGTAAAACAACCTTAACATTAGAAGTTATCGCATCTGCCCAACGTGAAGGTAAAATCTGTGCCTTTATCGATGCTGAGCATGCGCTTGATCCAATTTATGCAGGTAAACTGGGTTGTAATATTAATGAACTATTAGTCTCGCAACCAGATACCGGTGAGCAAGCATTAGAAATTTGTGACATGCTAGCACGCTCTGGTGCTGTTGATATTATCGTAATCGATTCTGTAGCGGCACTAACACCAAAAGCTGAAATTGAAGGCGACATGGGCGATAGCCACATGGGTCTGCAAGCTCGTATGTTATCGCAAGCAATGCGTAAGCTAACGGGTAACTTAAAAACGACGAACACTATGTGTATCTTCATTAACCAAATTCGTATGAAAATTGGTGTAATGTTTGGTTCACCTGAAACAACGACAGGTGGTAATGCACTTAAATTCTACGCGTCAGTACGTTTAGATATTCGTCGTATTGGTTCAGTGAAAGATGGCGACGAGATCACGGGTAATGAAACACGTGTTAAAGTTGTGAAAAACAAAATTGCTGCACCATTTAGACAAGCTGAATTCCAAATCCTATATGGTAAAGGTTTTAACCGTAACGGTGAATTAATTGACCTAGGTGTTAAAGAGAAGCTAATTGAAAAAGCTGGCGCTTGGTATTCATACAAGGGTGAGAAAATCGGTCAAGGTAAAGCGAAATCAACGCAATTCCTTATCGACAACCCTGCGATTGCTAGTGAGATTGATGGTTTGATCCGCGCTAATCTATTGGGTAAAAAAGACGAAGAAGTAGTAGCAGCTGTTAATACACCTGAAACTGAAAACGAATTTTAATTTTGTGTCAATTTACACCGCGCTATAACAGTAATCGTTGACGTTAATGGTTAGTTTTAATCGGCGAGTGTGAATGACAAAAATATGATTCATGAAAAAGGCTAGTATGCGAATACTAGCCTTTTTGCTATTTCTTGTTTAGGTTTAGGTCTATTTACTATTTAGGTCATAGCTTAGGTTACCGTTTGGGCTATTGCTTAGGGGCTTTTGCATTGATTTTATTCACCGACTTTCTGCATCGACTTTCTGACCATGACCACACCCGTTAATGCCATTAGTACCAATAATCCCAAACCGATATAGCCAAACCACTGATCAAATACCTTGTTGCCCGTCCAGCGTAGATAGTGAATATCATACATGGTGTTGAAGAATCGACTGTCTGCACCTTGTTGACGTAGGCTTAACCGAGACCAGTCAAACATCAGCTTTACCTTGGTATCGGTAAACGCGATCCCGTCTTGATAATTTAATACTGAGCCATAACGGTCAGGGTTATGCTTTACCGCATCTTGTAATAAGTTGATGATGCGTTTGTTATCTGGTTCAGGCTGAGTTTGGTTATCTAAAGGGTTAATATGCTGCCATTTTTGATCTATTTTGACGCGATAATGGCTGCCTAAAATGCTGCGGTTTATTGCAATTGCTTGCCACTCAGGCTGAGGCGTCAGCGGTAATGTTGAAGAGAGTGGATAGCTGATTACTTGTAATTGCTCGTAAGCATTTTTGTAACCGGGTTTGATCAAAAAGAATGCACCAGTAAGCGCCCAGAGAGTCACTGGTAATATTAAGGCATAACCAAGGTAGCGGTGGAGTTTGTAGGTGTTCATGAGCGTCTATCAAAGGAAATGTTGTAGGTATTTTACGACTTAATGCTGAAAAAATCAGTTTCAATAGTAATTAAGCTGTGAAGGTGAAAACTCATTATATGTTTATTGCCATGAGAACACTCAAGAGGCAGCTTCTAGGGGACCTCTTGAGTGCTTAAATCACTCGGTATAAGTAAATACGAAACTAAAACTTAGCCGATACTTGTAATACAAACCCGTCGATACCATAGGCAGCATCGTCTCCAGTGGTGCTTGCTGAGTTAAGACCGCCATCGTTTAATTCACCGTTTTGATAGACACTGTAAGCACCGTTTTTACTGACTGTTGCAGCAAGATCTATGTGAACTAAGTTCATTGGTGAAATACCAAAACCTAAGGTGTATAAATCTTTGCGGATATCATTTAAATCATGACGAACACCAGCGCGTAATTGTAATAAATCAAATAGGTTTGCTTCAATACCAGCGCGAGCATAACGAGACTCGCTGTTACTTTCAAAACCAATGGCATCGTTTAAATCCATTTCTGCAGTCAGTGTTGCGTAATTATGATGCAGTGCAAAACCTGCTGTGACTAATGGTGCGAGAGTAAATACCATTTTCTCGTCGGCTTGATTAATGCCTTTATACGCTGTTGTTTCGACTTCTAGATCCTTTTTCAGCATGTTGCGACCGCTTACTGCAACTCGGAAAGTATCATAAAAATCAATTGCCACACCTGCATCAAGGTTGAAATGACTTTGTTTATCTAACCCATCGAGGAAGCCATCTTCAAACTCAGAAAGACCATCGTCATTGATTGAAATATCATAACTGTAAGTATCGATGCGTTGATATTTTGGTGATACGCCAATAGAAACTGTGGCGATATCGGCATCCCAATTCATGGATAGCGCGAGGCCAAGGTCAGAGATGGATACGCCTGCCAAGTTAACTTTACTATCAAGATCATCCAAATTTTGGCTATTGGCTAAATCAATATCATTTTGACTGACTTTCGCTGTTGCGATGCTTGTCATGTAAGAGTTACCGAAGAAGGCCACTGATAAAGCCTTACTTGGTAATGCGATAGCAAAGCTGGTGCCTGCATTGACGCCCATGCGCTGGCCATCAAATTCACCCAGTGCATTCGCATAAGCTACTGCAGTAGATGCGTTAGTATTATTGTCATAGGCGTCTTGCGCTGTTTTGACATTGTCTAACGCCCCTAAAAATGCACTAGATGTGTCAGTTTGGATACCAAAAGAGGTCGGCGCATAACGTGCATGACCACCATCACTATATGGAACAGCAGGTAAGATCACACCAATGTAGTCCGTTTTTCCTTGGCCTAATAATGCAGGGTTGACAAACGCTGCAGTGACAAAATCGGAAGATGCAACACCGGTACCGCCCATTGCATCGTTACGTGCATCAAAATACAACTGTGCAGCAAAAGTGGTTGGTGCAATTGCACATGCGAGTGCTGAAATAATCACTATACGTTTCATATCAATCCCTGATTTTTATCATGTGCCGATTAATCCGTTAATCAACAGCGTTATCTTGTGGTAATAAACATAAGTGATGTTTATTACTTGATGAACCAATATTAGCATTGGATGAGGTGAACTTAAGTTTGATGTTAAGTACTAGTTTATGGGATGGAATTTGTGATCTTGATCTTTTCGTTTGAATTAACGTCGATTTCGTCAGATTGGTTTGGTCAGTCTTGTATCTCTTTAATATAGCGAGTATAAATAGCTGAACTCATCGTGAGATACTAAAATTTTTAATCCGAACATTGTATCCAGGCATGTATTGGACCGAGTTGAAGTAGCAAAGTATGAGGTAATGATTTCATACTTTCTTGTCCTTTTGTCGATATAGATGATAATCGAACTCGAGTAGGCATTCTCACTGCGACCTGTAAATAAATAGCTTAAGTTAATCGCTTTAAGTAAATGTCGCATTAAATTGAGAATGTTTAACTATTATTGAAAGAATGAAAACAATAAATTAAGAGGTTATTTCTGTGCTAGAAGCAAACTATGAACAGCAATTATTGAAATTATTACCTTGGCAGAAAGTGAGCTTTATTACGGCACTTGCTGAACGTAGCTTTCCAAACTACAAACTATTTTCTGAAGCCTGTGAAACTGGCGATGCACAGCAATTCCGTTCATCATTAGATTTGTTTTGGGAATCATTAACGGTTAAAAGTAGTAAAATTAATTTTGCTATTCAATTAGACCGATTCGAACCAATCATTCCAAATGTAGATAAATTTGATGTTTATGGTGTTTATCCGGCGCTTGATGCCTGCGTGATATTGAACAGTGCATTTAATAGTTTAGTCGGACCAGATCCAGATGTGAACGAAGCGATTAATGCTTCACGCGTGTCTATTGGTACTGTCGCGAGTTATTTGGAAGCGTTAGCAGGCGAAGAACTTGATGAAGACGACATGTTTGCTGATGAACTGATGAAAGAAGAGTTCCAATTTCAACAAGCAATTTTAGATCTATTAACCGTACAGAAATCACCTGATAGCATCAAAGCAGTACGTCAATTTGCCAAAAATGATGGTATTTCTAATATTGGTATTACCTTAGATTAATTGATTGAAATATCATTAAACAGCCGCCAGCACTGGTATTCAGGGCTGCCGTGGCAAATTGTCACTATAATTATAATGGCTTTTTTATGATGTTTTTTTGTACATAGAGTGGGATTAGTGTGAGCGTCACCTCATTTGTTGATTATTCTCTCAGCAATTGACCGAAATAAGGCGATAAATCCTTTGCGGTCAACGCTCTTTTTGCATAGAGTGTTTAACAGTTTAACGTTATTGAATAGTGGAAAGGACATTCTTATGAACAAAACTCAATTAATCGATGCAGTTGCAGCGAAAGCAGATCTAACTAAAGTACAAGCTAAAGCAGCACTAGAAGAGATCCTAAGTGCGATCACTGATAGCCTTAAAGAAAAAGAAGCTGTACAGCTAATTGGTTTCGGTACTTTTAAAGTAAGCGAACGTTCTGCACGTACTGGCCGTAACCCACAAACGGGTGAAGAAATTCAAATTTCTGCTGCTACAATTCCTGCATTCGTTGCTGGTAAAGCACTGAAAGACGCAGTTAAAAACGCAAACAAATAAATATTAACTTTTATTCATTTAAACGTTAATAAAAAAAAGCACCTAATTAGGTGCTTTTTTATTATCTACGATTTAGCTAATCGTGGTAATAACGCCTGTTAAGGCGCGGTGTTAGATTTACTTTTTTCGGCTGATTGCACTCGAACACGCTGGATAACATTATTTTCGATTGCTAAGACTTCCAATGGATGGCCTGCAATCTTGAGGCTGATATTCGATACTGGGATCTCTTCCAGGTATTCTAAAATCAACCCGTTTAAGGTTTTTGGACCGTCGGTAGGGAAGTGCCAGTTCATTTCTTTATTAATGTCACGTACGTTGGCTGTACCATCAATAATATAGCTGCCGTCAGGCTGCGCCTCAATCTCTTCGCTTGCAGAAGGAGCCATTGTGGTAGTGAAGTCACCGACAATCTCTTCTAAGATGTCTTCTAGCGTTACTAGGCCTTGAATATCGCCATACTCGTCGACGATTAAGCCTATACGTTCTTTTTTACGCTGGAATTTTAACAGCTGCACATTAAGTGGTGTTGATTCCGGAATGAAATACAGCTCTTTTACTGCCCGTAATAGCGTGGTTTTATCAAATTGTTCTTTTAATAGTAGGCGTAATGCGTCACGAGTATGGACAAAACCAACCGCATCATCGATGGTGTCACGGTATAGCAATACTTTGGTGTGGGAAATATTACGCAATTGACGTAACAGGATTTCCCAATCATCGTTAATATCAATGGCAATGATTTCGTTACGTGGCACCATGATGTCATCAACGGTTACTTTTTCAAGATCCAGAATACTGATAAGCATGTCTTGGTGGCGTTGTGGGATCATCGCACCGGCTTCATGTACTACTGTACGCAGCTCTTCGGAGCTTAAAGCGCCATTATCATCATGATCCACATTGACACGAAAAAGACGTAGCAGACCATTAGAAATGATATTCACCAGCCATACCAGCGGGTAAAATAGTGTTAATAACGGACGTAAGATAAATGAACTTGGGAATGCGACTTTTTCAGGATGCAGTGCTGCGAGTGTCTTCGGTGTAACTTCAGCAAAAATCAGGATAACAATCGTTAATAGACCGGTAGAAACAGCTAAACCTAGGGCTTCATTTTCGGCAAATAAACGCATGCCGATGATCGTTGCTATAGATGAGGCCAAGATGTTGACCAGGTTGTTACCAATTAGAATAAGACCAATCAAGCGATCAGGTCTGTTGAGGAGTTTTTCTACACGTTTCGCACCCGTATGGTTATTTTTAACCAGGTGCTTAAGCCTGTAACGATTGAGAGACATCATGCCGGTTTCTGAGCTAGAGAAATAAGCAGATATGATAATTAAGATTGTCAGGAGACCAAACAAGGTCCCCGTTGATATGTCGTCCAAGTGTTATCCTTTGATTACGCGAGTGTATGTAGAGTAATGAATGTATGACAGTTATTTAATAGGGTGAGTTATCAATTCAGCAGAACCTCTTTTACAAAACGAGATCCGAAATAAGCTAATGATAATAGTATAGAGCCGAACAAGGTACCAAATGCAATTTTATTGCTACGCCATCCTTGCTTAAAGTGTCCCCAGAGTAATACTGAATAGAACAGCCAAGCTAAGATTGATAATATGGTTTTATGTGCTTGTGTATGGGTAAATGCATCTTCAAAGAATATAAAGCTGGTCAGTATCGCTACCGATAATAATGCTAAGCCTATACTTAATAATCTAATTAACTGTTTTTCTATGGTCATTAGTGATGGCAGTGCAGGGTGCATTGCGATTGGACGCTTGTGTTTGAGTTGATAATCTAAATAAGCCATTTGCAGCGCCAGTAAGCTAGCCACAATGAAAGCAGCATAAGCAAATAAGATCACCACAATATGCACCACAAGTGGGGTATTATCACTTAAGTTGGAAATGTAAATCGTCGGGAGTAGGTAGCTTATCGCAATGACAATGATCGAAAAGCCATAGACAATAGGTAATAAAGGTAATATTTTAAATTTATTGATCGACAGTGTCATGATGATCGAAATCAGCAAGCTGATAAGCGCCGCTACATTAACAATGCTCAGATTAATCCCAGCTGTCGTGACAATATCAAACCCCATCCAGAATAGATGGCAAAGTGTTGCGGCTGCGCCTAAGGTGAAAATAGTACGTATACTCGTCTTTTGCTTTACAGTTAAGACTGTAATGCAATTATAAATAGCAGCTATATAAAAAATAATAGCGCCGAGAGCAAACAGTTCCATAGGGCTCACTTTAATGTTGATTTATATGTAATTATGTAGTCCAGTATACGCTTGCTCTACCTATAGAGCTATATTCAAATGCATTATTTGGAAAGGAAAATATTATTTTTTTATAAAACAATACCTAGGGATGCCTTGAGTGTGTGATTTTTGCCCTCAAATAAGGTTATAATCATCAGTAATTATTGCATTTAATCTAATTTATAACGGATAACGTCATGTTTGAGAATTTAACAGATCGCTTATCGGCAACACTGAAAAACGTCAGTGGCCGTGGTCGTTTGACTGAAGATAATGTCAAGGACACACTACGTGAAGTACGCATGGCGTTACTCGAAGCGGATGTTGCTTTACCTGTCGTGCGCGCATTTATTAAAAATGTGAAAGAAAAAGCTCTGGGCCAAGATGTTTCTAAGAGTCTTAATCCTGGTCAAGCCTTCATCAAGATCGTACAAAGCGAACTTGAATCGGCAATGGGTGAAGCCAACGAAACATTAAATCTTGCTGCGCAACCGCCAGCAGTATTAATGATGGCTGGTTTACAAGGTGCGGGTAAAACCACCTCGGTAGCCAAATTAGCGCTGTTTTTAAAGCAACGCGAGAAAAAATCAGTATTGGTTGTAAGTGCTGACGTTTACCGTCCAGCGGCAATCAAGCAGTTAGAAATGTTAGCAGTAGAAGTTGATGTTGAGTTCTTCCCAAGTAATATCGATCAGAAACCGGTTGATATTGCTAACGCGGCAATCGAGTACGCACGTAAGTCATTTATTGATGTCGTAATCGTCGATACCGCGGGTCGTTTACATGTTGATACTGACATGATGAACGAGATCCAAGAGCTACACGCTGCGATTAACCCAATTGAAACCTTATTCGTAGTTGATGCGATGACAGGTCAAGATGCGGCAAATACCGCGGCGGCATTTAATGAAAGCCTACCATTAACCGGTATCATCTTAACCAAAGCTGACGGTGATGCGCGTGGTGGTGCAGCATTATCTATTCGTCATATTACTGGTAAACCAATTAAGTTTATCGGTATGGGCGAAAAAATTGATGCGTTAGAACCTTTCCATCCTGAACGTATTGCGTCGCGTATTTTAGGTATGGGTGATGTTTTATCCCTTATCGAAGAAGTTGAACGTAACGTCGATAAAGATAAAGCTGAAAAACTGGCGAAAAAAGTTCAGAAAGGTAAAGGCTTTGATTTAGAAGATTTCCGTGATCAGCTAGTGCAAATGAAAAGCATGGGCGGCATGATGGGCATGATGGATAAGTTACCGGGCATGAACCAGGTACCTGATGCTGTTAAAGACCAAATGGATGACAAATTAACCAACCGTATGGAAGCGATCATTAATTCAATGACCCCAGCAGAGCGTCAACGTCCAGAAATTATCAAAGGCTCGCGTAAGCGCCGTATTGCGATGGGTTCTGGTGCGCAGATCCAAGATGTGAATAAACTACTTAAACAGTTTACTCAGATGCAAAAAATGATGAAAAAAATGTCGGGTAAAGGCGGCATGAAAAAAATGATGGGTAAAATGAAAGGTATGATGCCACCAGGAATGGGCGGTGGCATGGGTGGTATGGGCGGTGGTAAAGGACCGTTTGGTTAATACCCCGTTGTTAGAGTCCTTCTTTATATAGTGATTTTATCTAAAGCCTTGCTAATTGTAGCAGGGCTTTTTTATTTCAGCTTATTCTAGCTAACTTGTATTTGAACGACGTAATTACAACATAATGATTGTTTATAGTATAAATAGCGCTAACTAAAGTGTTCGTGTCACACAATAAGGTTGCTTTTAATTAAAATTAGAGTAAAATTGCGCGACTTCGAATCGTCTCATTCGTGAGTACTATTTGAACTAAATGGGACCTTGTCAGTGCAAGGTCGGAATACACACTTAATTTATAAAGAGGACGATATGGTAACTATTCGTTTATCTCGTGGTGGTTCTAAGAAATCACCTTTTTACACAGTTGTTGTTACAGACAGCCGTAACGCTCGTGATGGTAAATTCATCGAGAAGCTAGGTTTCTTTAACCCAATGGCTGCTGGTCAAGAAGAACGTGTTCGTCTTGACAACGTGAAAATTGAAGCTTGGGTTGCTAAAGGCGCTACAGTTTCTAACACAGTTTCTAAGTTAATCAAAGACGCTGCTAAAGCTGCTTAATTATCTTAAGGTAAGGAGATCTTGTGAGTTCAACTGACAAACCTATGGTAGTTGGCCGTCTTGGTGCTGTTTACGGCATTAAGGGCTGGATGAAAATCAACTCCTTTACCGATATTCCAGAAGGAATCTTTGACTATTCACCTTGGCTCATCGAGCAAAAAGGCGAATGGGTTGAAGTGGCGATTGAAGATTGCAAACGCCATGGCAAAGGTTTAGTTGCTAAGTTAGTTGGTGTTGATGTTCGTGAAGAAGCGCAGGCCCTTACGGGAACTGAAATTGCTATTAACGCTGATCAACTTCCAAAATTAGACGATGATTTTTACTGGCGTGATCTTATTGGCTGCTCTGTTGAGACAGACAAGGGTTATACGTTAGGCAAAGTTACGGATATGATGGAAACCGGTTCTAACGACGTATTAGTGATTAAAGCGAATGCAACAGATGCCTTCGGAAAAAAAGAGCGGTTAGTGCCGTTTCTTGATGGGACAGTGATTATCAGTGTTGATATTACTGCTCAAAAAATTATTGTTAATTGGGACCCGAGTTTTTAAGACTCATTGTCAGCGGAGGCTAGTATGTGGTTAGGGGTTATAAGCCTTTTTCCAGAGATGTTTAATGCCATCACTGAACAAGGAGTCATCGGTCGAGCAATAAAACGCGATCTGCTTAAGTTCCAAACTTGGAACCCAAGAGATTTTGCCCACGATAAACATAAGACGGTCGATGACCGACCTTATGGTGGTGGCCCTGGCATGTTGATGATGGTTCAACCATTACGAGATGCTATCCATGCAGCAAAACAGGCAGCAGGTGGTGAGGCGAAAGTTATTTATCTTTCACCGCAAGGACGTAAATTGGATCAAGCTGGCGTACTGGACTTGGCAACAAATGAAAAGATGATTTTTATTTGCGGTCGTTATGAAGGTATCGATGAACGTATCATCCAATCGGAAGTTGATGAAGAGTGGTCTATCGGTGACTTTGTGTTAACCGGTGGTGAACTTGCCGCAATGACGATGATTGATGCTGTTTCACGCATGATACCGGGTGTTTTAGGCACTCAGGCATCCGCGGAGCAAGATTCATTTGCAGATGGTCTTTTAGATTGTCCGCATTATACGCGTCCGGAAGTGTTAGATGGTATGGCTGTTCCTAAGGTTCTCCTTAGTGGCAACCATAATAAAATTAGCCAATATAGACAGAAACAGTCTTTAGCTCGAACGTTAGAACGACGACCTGATTTATTAAGTAACCTAGCTCTGACTGATCTGCAAGAAAAAATTCTTGTTGAGATCGTTCGCGAAAGTCGCGAGTTAAAGTAGAGTTTTTCAGTTTATTCTAGGGTATAGAAAATGAGCAACATTATTGCACAGATCGAACAAGATCAAATGAAAACAGATCTACCAGCTTTTGGCCCAGGTGCTACAGTTGTAGTTCAAGTTAAAGTTGTTGAAGGTGATAAATCACGTCTACAGGCTTTTGAAGGCGTAGTTATCGCTAAACGTAACCGTGGTCTGCATTCTGCATTCACAGTTCGTAAAATCACTTCAAACGGTGAAGGTGTGGAACGTGTATTCCAAACACATTCTCCAGTGGTAGCAAGCATCACTGTTAAGCGTCACGGCGATGTTCGTCAAGCTAAGCTATACTACCTACGTGGTCTTACTGGTAAAGCTGCACGTATTAAAGAAAAATTGGGCAAGCGTAAAAGCAAATAGTCCATTTTTCATGCAGTTAAGGTCCGTCATATGACGGACCTTTTTTTTGCCTAATTTTTAGAGAGGTATTAAATAACGACCTGTTTAATATTTTTAGATCAGATATTGAAGTGTTTTTTGAGTAACTGATGGGTAAATGCCTTTTTTAAATAAAACCCCCGTGGTCGCACTTGAATGATCTCTCCCTCGCTGCCATACGCCTTGGTCCGAACTTTATTGTTTGCTGCCTTAGGGCGCAGCTGTAAATACTTACCGTGACGTGCGGTGATCTGTTCTACCTGTCCAAGCGCTATCATATCCATTAACTCTTCCCAGTCTTCTTGCAATTGTGCATTTTCACGCTCGTCAGGTTGCCAGAGTAGTGGTGATCCGACAATACGCTCAGCCACAGGAATATCACGCTCACCAAGTACCGGTATCCACAATACTTGTTTTATTTTATTGGCAACGCTGCAGGTTTGCCAAGTAACACCGTGGTTGCCAGTTAATGGCGCGACACAAACAAAGGTTGTTTCCAGTGGTTTACCCTGTGTGTTGATCGGTATGGTTTTTAATTCAACCCCTAACGCTGGAAAGTCCTGAATCGGTTTACTACCGGCCGTAGCGCCAAGGTGCAACTCTAAAAGTTGACCAATCCAGCCTTTCTGTTTACGCAGATCATCAGGCACGTTAAGTTGGTGCAATGCCGCTATTTGTTGTAGGTTAAATCCGGCAATAGCCTGGGCACGAGTCATCAGCTCATTGATATCTTGGGGTTCATTTATAATTGCAGGCATTTCAAATAAGTCTTCTATTTCAAGGTTTCATTTAGCAGAATAACACTTTTAAATCTAGCTGTTAACGGTCGTTTTCCATACAAAGTGAGATGTTGATCTCACTTTTATGTTACATGAATGTACCTCATCGTAACCTGCCTTTAAGGTACTGTTTTTAATCATTTTTTATATGTTGTAAAGAAGGTGTGAATAATTCCATGCTAATTTTATTATGTTAAATTCCAATAATGTAAACGCTGCACAAGGTTACCCACAGAAAATGTGGATAACTTCCTGTTTGCAGCCCGATTTTTGTTAATAAATATCGACAGTAGCACTTGGTAGTACTATTTAACGCAGTTTTAATTACTTTTCCACACTCGTTATGTGTATAACTGTGATTATTGTGGATGAGCAGGGTAATTATTGAAAAACTGCTGTTTTATTGAGCGATGCACAAGATGTTAAAGGCAGCGTTATCGGCTTTATAATAAGAGATGTATTCGCGTAAGGTATAAAAACCAAGGTGAAACACCTTGGTTTTTGATGGTTTATAGGCGATATTAAAAACGACTTATTTAGATAACCTCTTCACCATTTTCGATGACAGTCTGACGTACTTTTTTGGTGAACTCGATTGCTTCAGTAATAATTTGTTTTTCATCAACGGTGAGCATATTACGATCTTGCATGATCACCTTACCGGCGACGATAGAGTGACGAACATTGCCTGCGTTAGCAGAGTACACAAGGACTGAGTATGGGTTGTACATAGGTACCATGTTTGGCGCTTTGGTATCAATAACGATAATGTCAGCCAATTTACCTACTTCTAAAGAACCAATTTTGTCTTCCATGTGCAATGCTCTTGCCGCACCCATGGTAGCCATGTCGATAACTTTAAGCGGTGGCATAGCGCCACGATCTTGGTTTACTAGTTTGTGAACTTTAGCTACTTGGTTAAATTCATCAATGGTGCTGAGTGTATTCCCTGACATTGGACCATCGGTACCTAAACCAATACGCACATCTTCGTCATACATCTTAAGTGCAGGTGATACCCCTTTAGCTGATTTGATATTGGCACTCATGTTATGTGCCACACCGGTACCGGCTTTTTTCACTAGCTCGATATCTGATTCGCTGACATTAATCATGTGCGCAGCCACTAAACGTTCGTCCAGTGAACCTATGCTATGCATATATTCTACCGGTGATTTACCATCTGCACGTGCTGCAATCTGTTCGTTTTCGCGTTCTGATTCAGCTAAGTGAATTAATACCGGTACGTTATGTTCTTTTGCTAACTTAGTGATCTGCTGTAGTACTTCAGTGGTATTGGTGTAAGGTGCATGGGGAGCAAATGCCGGGGTAATACGTGGGTGATCTTTGTATTCTTCGATAAAGTTAAGGGCGTACTGGATACCTTCTTGGGCATTCTGGGCATCGGCAACAGGGAACTTAATTACTGTTTCACCTAAGATTGCACGCATACCAATTGTATCAACGGTTTTTGCTACTTCATCTTCAAAGTAATACATGTCGCTGTAAGTTGTCACACCGCCTTTCACCATTTCGAGGTTACCTAGGTTAGCGCCAATACGCACCATGTCACGGCTGACTAGTTTCTTCTCTAGTGGGAAGATATAACGGTGTAAACGTCCTGGAACATCATCTGCTAATGAGCGAAATACCGTCATTGATGCATGAGTATGGGTATTGATTAAACCTGGCATCACGATGTCACCATCAACATCCATGATTTTATTTGCTTGGTATTGCTGTGCAAGTTTAGCATCACCAACCGCAATGATTTTGTTGCCTTTAATCACTACTGTACCGTTTTCGTAAATGGTTTTAGCACTGTTCATGGTTAATACAGTGGCATCCGTGATCATCAAATCTACTTTTTCTGCAGCATGCACAGATGTCGCGAAAATGATTGCAGTGGCAAGCAATGTTTTGTTTAAAAATTTATTACTAGCAAACATGTTTAAATCTCAATTTTAGATGAATAGGACAGCAAACACTCTGGAAAGTCGAATTAGACGATTTTCCAGAGCTTTATAAACGTATTCACCAGCAATGGCAATCAAATAGCTGCAAATGATCCCGTTAGGAGTAGCTGATTTCGATTTATGTATTATCAACCCGATTTTCTTAGTGATAGCTTATAACCTAGATTATTTTTTAGTGTTAACCATTTTCGAAAAATGACCCTGCACAAGGCATATTAACCTGTTAGTTTGTTGGAAATGACCGGTAATTTGTCTTTGTAAATGGATCTTTAACAAAACTGTTAGTGTAAGTTTGCCGCACATTGATTTATATGAAACAATCAAGTTAACTAAGTTCTACCCTTAAGGTGCTAATGTGATTGATAGCGATGGCTATCGTCTTAATGTAGGCATCCTAATTTGTAATCGTGAAGGTCAAGTTTTATGGGCTAAACGTTGTGGGCAACATTCTTGGCAATTTCCGCAAGGTGGTGTAGATGATGGAGAGTCTGCAGAGCAAGCAATGTATCGAGAACTATATGAAGAAGTTGGGCTAAAAGCGAAACATGTTTCGATTTTAGCAACCTCTAAAACATGGTTGAAATATAAATTACCAAAACGATTAGTCAGATGGGATAGTAAACCGGTCTGCATTGGACAAAAGCAAAAATGGTTTTTACTGTGTCTGGAAGCGGATGACAGTCAAATCGACTTTAAATGCACAGGACATCCTGAGTTTGATGATTGGCGTTGGGTCAGTTATTGGTATCCAGTACGTCAGGTGGTATCGTTTAAAAAAGACGTTTATCGTCGTGTAATGAAAGAGTTTGCCCCCGTGGCATTGCCTTTTTTACGCAAAGACATCAAACGTAAACGACGTTAATGCTAAATAATGCCTGCGTATTGAATTGGCTATTAGATTCAATACAAAGGCATTACTTATTCAGGCTTCCACAGAATTATTTTACGCCGCTATTTTAGAACCTCATTACCGACCTAATACTTTGGTTTTATTTACCTTATTTTACCGATTCTATTACGGCTGTTTCTTTGTTGTGACTAGTATTTGGTGTAAGGTGTGTTTTAACTTTATTGCCTTCGCCTAGGCGAGCACTTATTTTTATTCAGGAACTCAATGATGTCGCAGACATATCTACAATATCCAGAGATTGATCCTATTGCGATCAGCCTCGGTCCTATCAATGTTTATTGGTATGGATTGATGTATTTACTTGGTTTTTTATTTGCTAATTGGATGGGCAATCGTCAAGCAGCTAAACCGGGAAGTAATTGGAATAAAGAAGAAGTCGGTGATTTATTATTTTATGGTTTCCTAGGTGTGATCTTAGGTGGTCGTATCGGTTACGTGCTGTTTTATAATTTTGGTTTATTCCTTGATGATCCAATGTACTTATTCCGCATCACCGACGGTGGTATGTCATTCCACGGCGGTCTGATTGGTGTATTGCTCGCGTTTGCTTATTTTGGTCGTAAAACCCAGCGTTCATTTTTTGTTATTGCCGACTTTATCGCGCCTATGGTGCCATTTGGTCTAGCTGCTGGACGTATTGGTAACTTTATTAATGGCGAGCTGTGGGGACGTGTGACAGATGTGCCTTGGGCGATGATTTTCCCAACCGGTGGTGATTTACCGCGTCATCCAAGTCAGCTTTATCAGTTTGCAATGGAAGGTGTGCTGCTGTTCATCATCTTACAAGTATTTGCGCGTAAACCACGTCCTGTTGGTGCCATCTCAGGTCTGTTCTTGTTCGGTTACGGTATTTTCCGTTTTGTAGCAGAGTACTTCCGCCAACCAGATTCACAGCTAGGACTGTATTTTGATTTGATTAGTATGGGACAAATTTTATCAACACCGATGATCTTCCTTGGCGCGCTAATTATGTTTGTTGCTTATAAAAAACCAACTTTATTCACGGGTAAAACCAATAAATAATCGTGCTTGAAACAAACCAAGACACCAGTGCTATGCTAGTATTGGTTTCTTGGTGATATAATGAGCATCAGCGCACTCACATTGTTGGTTATAATTTAAGCAGTGGAATAAATTACTATGATAAACAACTAAGTACTATTGGGTTTGTTTCTAAAGCCTGATTTTATGTTGACTCTGTTACTTTCCTATCTAATGATACGCAATTAATAATAACCAGCGCATTCCACGGACGACATGCTGCTCGCTTAGCCATGGTAATACTGCAGTATGAATATTCTCTCTATTTGTTTAGTCGCGTTCGGGTTGATTTTTTTATCGGTCAGCTTAAAACCGGCAATTAAAATTTATAAACAAGAGCGCAGTGTAGGCTGGAAGTCGCTGTTATTACTTATTATTTTCTTCTTTTTTGGTTATTGTGCTTTTCTTTACTACCTCGCCCACATCCCTAACGTTTCTATTATCGAAATTTGCCTATCGAGTATTTTATTTGGTGGTAGTATCTTTGTCTTTATGGTGATTAATTTCAGCCTTCGTAGTATCGAGGAACTGCATCGTATTGCCCAACAAGAACGCCACAATGCCCTGCATGATTCATTAACAGGTTTACCTAACCGCTTACATTTTACGGAAACAGTGTCAGCGAAAGTGATTGCAGCCGCGCCTTTTTCTGTCTTTGTATTAGATTTAAATGATTTTAAGCAAATTAATGATGTGGTAGGGCATTATTATGGTGACCAACTGCTGATTAAGTTATCAAAAAGACTGTCAAGGGTGTTGCCCGAGGATTGTTTCTTTTCGCGTGTTGGTGGTGATGAGTTTGTCTTGCTGTTTGATGCGATTGAGCACGTAGAAATTGACGCGTTAATGGCAATTATCGATAAAGCATTAATTAAACCATTCAATATTAATAGCTATAATTTTAACGTGCGTATCAGTACTGGCGTCAGCTTGTTCCCCTATCATAGTAGTACGATTGCGCCGCTATTACAGAAAGCCGATACGGCAATGTATGAATCTAAAAAGCAGCAGGTACCTTATCGATTATACAGCCATATATTAGATCATGATGCTAAAGCCCGTCTGGCTATATCGAGTAAGTTACACCTTGCATTAGCTGAAAATCAATTTCAGCTGTATTACCAACCGTTAATAAAATTACAAAAGACCAAGGTGCATCATTTCGAAGCCTTGTTACGTTGGCCACAAGCGGATGGCAGTTTTATTCCACCGGATAAGTTTATCCCATTGGCGGAACAAAATGGTACGATCCGGCAAGTGACGCTGTGGGTTTTAGATAATATCACCCAGCACTTAGCGCACTTTGCTGAACAAGATATTGATGCGTGTGTCCACATTAATTTATCTGCACGTGATCTACAAGATGATGGTTTTTCAACGCGACTCGCAGGTTTGGTTCGCGAAGGGCTATTATCCCCAGCGCAATTGGTTTTAGAAGTCACTGAAACGGCCATCATGGCTGATGTAGCGAAAACCCGCGATATTCTTTCTCTGCTCTCTCGTCAGGGGTTTAAAATTAGTCTTGATGACTTTGGGACCGGCTTTTCGTCATTGTCTATTTTAAGAGAGTTGCCGATTAATCAAATTAAGATTGATCGTTCATTTGTGATGGCGATGCATAACGGTAATACCAATAATGCCATTGTCCGTTCAATCGTATTTTTAGCTCAAAATCTTGGCTGTAGTGTGGTTGCTGAAGGGGTCGAAAGCAAAGCTATCGCGGCAGAACTGGCGCTGCTGAGGTGCGATTATTTACAAGGTTATTATTACTGTAAACCGTTACCACTTGCGTTAGTGTTCCCTTATTGTGAACAGCAAGGCTGGAAAGTGGCATTGCAGTAACAAGCATCATGCTGTTATTAAAAACCGCTATTAAAAATGCAAAAGGGCGTTAACCGATAAAGTTAACGCCCTTTTTCTATTTGGGTCGAACTATACTACCGCAAACATTAAAGCTGATTTCAGGGAGAAATAGTCTCCATTTTAATTCATTCTTAGTTACTGAACACTCAAGTGGCAAATTGAGGTTAAATGATGAGCTGAGGTAGCAATTGTTTGTAACAAGCTCCATTACTGAATAATTTTTTGATAAGTATCAACTAACCCTAAAGGGGTGGGTGCGATACTTGCGCAATCATATAAAATCAATAATGAGCAATGTGACATGAACAATAAAATAAAAGCAATGTTAACGTCCACGCTGACACGGAGGGGGTTTATTAAATCTACCTCTGTAGCAGCCGGTCTCGCTGCTACTACAAGTGCAATTACTCTCCCATTCAAATCTAGTAACGTTCAGGCAAACGATACTATTCCCGCTGATGAAAAAGTGGTTTGGAGTGCTTGTACCGTAAATTGTGGTAGTCGCTGCCCGCTACGTATGCATGTGTCAGATGGCGAAATCAAGTGGGTTGATACGGATAATACCGGTACGGATAATTACGAGAACAAAGACGTTCAAGTCCGTGCCTGTTTACGTGGCCGTTCGATGCGACGTCGTGTCTACAATCCTGATCGGCTGAAATATCCAATGAAGCGCGTTGGTAAGCGTGGTGAAGGTAAATTTAAACGTATTTCTTGGGATGAAGCACTCGGGGAAATCGCGACAAGCTTAACCGATATTCGTAAAGAATACGGTGGCGAAGCTATCTACCTAAACTATGGTACAGGTACGCTTGGTGGCACGGTAACTCGTTCATGGCCTCCAGGTAAAACCTTGATTGCTCGTTTGATGAATCTAACGGGTGGTTACCTGAACCAGTATGGGGATTACTCAACAGCACAGATCTCTGAAGGTTTAAGCTATACCTATGGTGGTTGGGCGTACGGTAACT
This sequence comes from Moritella sp. Urea-trap-13, assembly GCF_002836355.1. NCBI lineage: Bacteria > Pseudomonadati > Pseudomonadota > Gammaproteobacteria > Alteromonadales > Moritellaceae > Moritella > Moritella sp. Urea-trap-13. The sequence goes on along the minus strand of NZ_PJCA01000037.1, from coordinate 50,545 downwards.
CTTTCTCAGATGTTGAGAACAGTAAGCTGATTGTTCAATTTGGTAATAATCCTGCTGAAACTCGGATGTCAGGCGGCGGTCTGATTCACCATCTGATTGAAAGTAAAGAGAAATCTAACGCGAAGATGATTGTTATCGATCCGCGTTACACCGATACTGCAGCGGGTCGTGAAGATCAGTGGGTGCCGATTAAGCCTGGTACTGATGCTGCGTTTGTTTCAGCAATGGCTTATGTGATGATTAACGAAAATTTGGTCGATCAACCATTCCTAGACACATACTGTGTTGGTTACGATGCAAAAACGTTGCCAATTTCCGCTCCTGCCAATAGCGATTACAAATCTCATATCTTAGGTAAAGGCGAAGATAAAACGCCAAAAACACCAGAGTGGGCATCAACTATTACTGGCATTCCTGTTGATATCATCGTCAAGATGGCACGCGAAATAGGGTCAACAAAACCTTGTGCGATTTATCAAGGTTGGGGTTTACAACGTTCAGAGAATGGTGAGCTAGCGTGTCGTGCTATCGCGATGTTATCTTTACTTACTGGTAACCTTGGTATTCATGGTGGTGGTTCTGGTGCGCGTGAATCAGACTACAGCATTCCGTTTGTTCGTTTCCCAACGCTAGAAAATCCAATCAAAACCGCTATTTCTATGTTCCTATGGACTGATGCTATTGTTCGTGGCCCTGAGATGACGGCAACACGCGATGGTGTTCGTGGGAAAGACAAGTTAGATGTGCCAATTAAGTTCATCTGGAACTATGCGGGTAATTGCTTAGTTAATCAACACTCCAACATCAACCGTACCCATGACATCCTTCAAGATGACACCGCGTGCGAAATGATCGTTGTGATTGATAATCATATGACCTCGTCCGCAAAATACGCGGATATCGTCCTTCCGGATTTAACTACCTCTGAGCAAGCTGATTTCTGTATGGATGGTAAAGCGGCAAATATGCCTTACTTTATTTTTGCTGATAAAGCGATTGAACCGCAATTTGAATCACGCAGTATCTATGATATTTGTTCAGGCCTTGCAAAACGTTTAGGTGTTGAAGCTGAATTTACCGAAGGACGCGATCAGGACGGGTGGTTGCGTCACCTATATGCACAAACGCGTGAACTGGATCCAACGTTACCGGATTTCGAGACCGTTCGTCAGCAAGGTATCGTTAAGCGCACAGATCCGAATGGCCATTACGTGGCTTACCAAGCGTTCCGTAAAGATCCTGTTAACAACCCATTAAGCACGCCATCAGGCAAGGTTGAGATTTACTCTGAAGCTTTAGCTACGATCGCCAAAGAATGGGAACTGCCGGAAGGAGATGTGATCCACCCACTACCGATCTATGCCGCTACGCATGAAGGCTGGGATTCGCCACTGCGTGCTACGTACTCACTTCAGTTGACGGGTTTCCACCATAAAGCACGTTGCCACTCTACCTACGGCAACGTTGATGTGCTTAAGCAAGCTGCCCAACAAGAAATGTGGATGAACCCAATAGATGCCGGTCAGCGCGATATTAAGAACGGCGATCGCATTCGTATTTTCAATGACCGTGGTGAAGTTCGTGTTAATGCCAAAGTGACACCAAGAATGATGCCCGGGGTTGTCGCTATGGGTGAAGGTGCTTGGTATGCACCGGACGGAAATAAAGTCGATCACAATGGCTCGATCAACGTGCTAACGACTCAAAGACCAAGCCCATTGGCAAAAGGTAATCCACAACACACAAACTTAGTTGAAGTTCAACTGGCAACAAAAGCATAAGGTCTAATTCATGAAACAATACGGTTTTTATATTGATTCGAGTAAGTGTACAGGTTGTAAAACGTGCCAGTTATCTTGCAAAGATTTTAAAGATTTGGGTGTCGATCGTAACTTTCGACGTGTCTATGAATACGCTGGTGGTAACTGGCTAGAAGAAAACGGTACCTATCGACAAGACGTTTTTGCTTACTATACCTCTATCGCGTGTAACCATTGTGATGAACCGGCATGTGCAAAAGTGTGTCCATCAGGTGCAATGCATAAACGTGAAGATGGGTTTGTTGTTGTCGATGAAGATGTTTGCATTGGCTGTAAACATTGTGCGAATGCTTGTCCGTACGGCGCTCCACAATACAACGAAGAAAAAGGTCACATGACCAAGTGTGATGGCTGTTATGAACGTGTAGCGGAAGGTTTACAGCCTATCTGTGTTGGTTCGTGTCCATTGCGTGCACTTGAATTTGGTCCAATTGCTGATCTGCGTGAAAAATACGGCACGAATGCCGATGTAGCGCCGTTGCCGTCGTCACTGATCACTAAACCAAACATTGTGATCAAGCCTAACCGTCATGCGCGACCAACTAATGACATTACTGGTCACCTAGCAAATCCTAAGGAGGTCTAATATGGCTTTTCATGAATGGCCTTTGGTCTTATTTACGGTCTTTGCTCAAACTGCGGTAGGCGCATTTTTAATCATGAGTCTAACAAACCTTGTGATCGATTCGCGAGTGGGGGTTAAGGACAAAATCACGCGTAATATGTTTTTTGTGTGGGTTTTGATGGGGCTTGGCTTCATGGCGTCGACGGCTCACCTTGGTAGCCCGATGCGTGCAATGAATGCGCTCAATCAAGTCGGTAGCAGTTGGCTTTCTAATGAAATCCTAACGGGATCATTGTTCTTCGCATTTGGTGGTTTCTACTGGCTACTTGATGTGTTGAAAAAAGGCCCCGAAGGACTACGCAAAGTATTGATGGTGTTGGGGATGATAGCAGGCGTTGCTTTCATGTATTCAATGGTCAATGTGTACTTAATTAATACGGTTCCTACATGGGATACGCCGTACACTTGGTGGTCATTCTTATTGACTATGTTGGTATCGGGTTCGTTGTTCGCGCTTATTCTGATTCACTCTGCTCAGTTTGATAATGCGAAATACAGCCGTGCTATTCAAGCCGTTGTTGTTGTGGGTGTGATTGCCATGATTGTGATGACGCTTGGTCAAATGGCTGCGCTAGCAGATATTAACTCTTCTGTGGTTGCTGCCAGTGATTTGGTTGTAAATATGGGTTGCCTACAAGGCATCCGTATCGTATTGATTATAGCTGGCTCCGCTATTGCATTGGCGTGCTTTAGACGTGAAAAATCAAACCTAGCAATCGCCCTAGTTGGCTTCGCTATGGTGTTCTTTGCAGAACTGCTTGGCCGTACGATTTTCTTCAACCTGCATATGACGGTTGGCATGTAATACTGCGCGGCTACACGGTGTCAGTTTAATGAGGGGAAGTACTTCCCCTCTGTTTTTTATCATTTTGAGTTTTCTTCTTTATGCAAAAATCTAATGTAAATCATCAAGGTCACAATGAAACATCGAATGAATTTCTGATTGATGACCTTAATACCATGAGTAAGATCTTTGGTTCATTGTTTTATTTTCCGCTGACACATGAAAATAATCGTGCGATCATTGATGCGATAAAAGGCAATGAGGATCTGACTGAAAATGGATTTGGCGACATAGTGAATGCGATTGAATCCGAAAATAGCGACGTAATTAACGATGACTTTTTCTTGCTGTTCGAAGGCGGCGAGATCATGGTTGCGCCCCCTTGGGGATCGGTTTATCTCGATAGAGAGCAGGTTATCTTTGGCGATTCCACACTTCGCTATCGTCGATTCTTGAAACAACATGATATCGAGCTCAATACTGGTATGCGAGAACCTGAGGACCAGTTTGGCCTGATGCTGTTTGCGGTTAGCCAAATCATAGAACAACATCAAGATCAGGCATTAGTGGAACAGCTATTTTCGCAGCATCTTTTACCTTGGTGTTTACACTACTTAGCGCTGGTTGCAAAGCACGCTAAAACGAGTAGTTATCGTAGTTTAGCCAATCTTGCCAAAGCGTTTTGCATGGACGTTCAAGAAGCGTGGCAGCTTACACCTGCAGAGTTGAAGGTGTACCGTTAAAATGAGAGCAAAGGACGAACGTTACTACAAAGCCTATTTGGAAAATAAAACCATTAGTCGCCGTGGTTTATTTCGTGCTTTTGTCTCGGGAACTAAAAATGAAGGTGGCAGACGTGCTGACACCACAAGCTCTGGCTGCACTGCATCGAACAATGCAGTGCAAGACACCAGTTTTGTGGCTGAATTACTTAGAGACAGTCAGGTCATCAAACAGGTTGCTCGCCCTCCTGGTGCAATTAACGAGAGTTTGTTTCAAAATATTTGCACCGGGTGTGGCGAATGTGAGTCTGCTTGTCCTGAGAAAGTCATCATCCTAAATGGAGCATTACCCGAACTGATACTCGATTATGGATATTGTAGCCAGTGTGGTGAGTGTCAACAATCGTGTCCTACGGGGGCGCTGCACGGTACTGAAAAGGATATTCAACTCAGACCTCAATTTGCTAAAAACTGTCAAAATAGCTTATTTGGTGAATGTGAACTTTGCGCTATTCAATGTCCACATCAAGCGATTTCGATAACTTCATTCAAGCAACCGCAACTTGATGTTCAATCGTGTGATGGATGCTCAAGGTGCAAGCAAGCTTGTCCATTTTCAGTTATTACCATGCAGTTAGATGTTTAGCTATTTCAACTAACCTTCAGCTCTGTCGAGTTATCTAGACTGAAATTCTATTCTTTATGACAGCTACAACGCTGAGTGTTGCCTGCTGGACCATAAAATGGCCAATGTACGTTATACACTGGCCTTAAATTTAAACTGAAAATGGATATTTAATCGCATCATGATGCTGGTAATCTGACACTTCAAAATCAGCCATAGTTACCCAGGTTTCTAAATCTTCCAATGTCTTAATTTTCGGATTGATGTGTAGCTTAGGCAGTGGTAATGGCTCACGTTTTAATTGCACGTCACGCATCAATTCCAGCTGATCTTCATAAATATGCGCATTGACAATCTTGTGGTATGCCTGACCGGCTTTATGGCCAGTAATCTGAGCGACAAGCGCCAGTAATACATGAACTTGCACCATATTGAAGTTTAGACCTAAAGGGACGTCACACGAACGTTGAGTGCTGTTTAGGTATAGCGTATCACCCAGCAATGAGAAGTGATGGCTGTACATGCATGGGCGTAAACAACCCAGTTCAAATGCGCCCGGATTGAAGAAGGTTAAGATCTCGCCACGGTTATCAATACCGTTCGTTAAGTCATCAATGATTTGACGTAGTAAATCGACAGTACCACCTTGTGGTTTCACCCAATTACGCGCACAGGCGCCATAGACATAACCCATGTCATCTTCACCTTTACGGTGTGGGCTTGCTAACCAAACAGGGTTGTCATTGGCATTAGCATCCCAGGTTTTGGTGCCTAATGCGCGAAAATCAGCGGCATTATCATAACCACGGATGTAACCAATAATCTCGGCAATGGCTGATTTCCAAAAGCTTTTACGGGTCGTCACTAACGGAAACTCATTGTTTGCTACGTCATAAGTGAGATCAGCATTGATTACGGTTAAACAGCGTTTTCCGGTACGTTCATTTTCAACCCAAACACCTTGTTCCACTATTCGTGTACATAAATCAAGATACTGCTTCATCGATTACTCACTTTTATTGTTATACATTAATTATTGTGCATTATTTGCATGGGCAGGATCTTTACATAGATCAGTAGATGTTACAAATAAGAATGTAGTAAATAGCAGCTATTATCGCTGAGTTACTCGCAGCGATAATAGTGTGTTAGCAGTGGCGACTAAGCGTGTTCGAGTTGCAGCGCTTGCGCGTTAAAACGCTTTTTATTCTTATCGGTAAATTGGCTCAGGTCTAATACGATCAAACCATCGATGCAATGATTGAAGCTTGGGTCAATATTGAAATCAAAAATCTGCACGCCACCGGGTTTACATAACTTGGTATATTGCTTAAACAAGGTCGGCACACTAAAACCCATATGATTAAGCTGGGCCTTTAAAATGACCATGCCTGATTCGGTGTCGGTATTAGCGAATAAGTCAGTCAAACGTAAGCAGGCTTGTTCTGATAAGCGAAATGGCATGGTCGCCGTGGCAACATTACTCGGATTACCGTAGAAGTGCTGATAGTAATATACCAGCAGCTCTTTTGCAGGTTGCGAATAGCTGTTACTGATACTCACCGTACCAAACAGGTAGCGACAACCACTGTGCTGAATAATATATTCCATGATCCCTTGCCACAAGTATTCCAGACAGCGCGTGCCCCAATATTTTGGCTGAATAAAACTACGGCCGAGTTCGATACCAGAGCTGAGATAAGGACTCATTGCTGCATGATAATCAAACAGGGTCGCGCTGTAGAGTTGTTGCTGTACGTTGGCCAAACCCACTTTGTTGGTTTCTAATAACCGATAAGCGCCGATTAATTCCAGTTCTTTATCATCCCACAATAAGATATGCACATAAGAGTTATCGTAGATATCCACGTCGCGGCGTTCGCCCGTGCCTTCACCGACTAAGCGGAATGACTCTTCTCGCAAACGACCTATTTCACGCATGATGGTGGAGTTGGCTTGATGGCGGTAGCAGTAAATTTGTTTGCCATCGCGGCTTTCACTTATCTTCTGGCAAGCGTGTATCTCACCGCGCAATAAGGCTTTGTTTTCAGGGTGAGCAATGGCTGACTGGGTGCTGAAAATAGACGGTTTATCTTTGGTTAATCGGTAGAGATGCTTACGAAATAGCCCGGTTTTGGTATTAATCGGTAAATCTAATGCTTGATAAGTATCGTAGTTAATTTGTTCACCAATGCGAATCGATACCGAGTTATGCGCGTGTTTAAACATTTCACGGATCAGCCACAAGGTTGATATGGGCTTAGATAACATCGATAAGCTGTAGAAAAAAAGTGAATTTTTAGCATTGATATAAATGGGAATAATCGGCGCTTGGATACTGCTGGCGATACGTAAAAAACCATTGCGCCATTTACCGTCTTTCACGCCTTGCGGGCTAATACGCGATACTTCACCCGCCGGAAACATGATTACCACACCTTCGTCCTTGAGGTGCGATTTGATTGCTTGTAAGCGTTCGCCTGCAGTACCGCCATTCATATTATCTACCGGTAATAAATAATCGCGCACCGGTTTGATGATCATGAGCATATCATTAGCGACTACCTTCACGTCTGGGCGTACCTTACTTACCATTTTAAGCAGCGCCATCCCATCAAGTGTGCCGATGGGATGGTTAGCGATTATCACGGCTTTACCGGTTGCTGGAATGCGTTCGATCTCATTCGGGCGTACTGAATAACTAAAACTAAAATGCTCGAATACTTGTTCGATAAACTCGATACCGGTGAGGTGAGCATAGGTTTCACCAAACTGGCGTAATTCGCGTTCATGAAACAGCAATCTGAGTGTCGCCAACATAGGTTTGGCGATAAGGCGGGTGGTTTTTTTATGCAAAAAATCGGGATAACGTTGGTTTATTTCCGCTTCTACGTTGAGCATAATCTTCATCCTTTAGATTATTGATGGCTTTATCATAGAAGTCGAAGATGACATTTTTAGTGGTTTTTTATGGCAATTGAATGACCTGTGACAGTCCTATTCTGTGAGCCAGTCTGCGATCTTCTGACAAACCCAGTTACCGTCATCGAGTGGTAAATCATGACCTGCGGTGGGATGATAATGGATTGGGCACTGCCATTTTTTGGCAATAGCGGTGCTGCAACGGACATCAACGAGCTGGTCTCGTGTGCTCGCCAGTAACAAAATAGACTCAATGGGAGCGTTTACGGGTTGACTAAAGCGGCTGGCCGCATACAGTTGGCGTAGGGCATTATTCCGGCTAACAGGTTGTTGCTGAGCATATTCACACCAACGCTGCGCTAACATTTGATGACTGTGTAATTGTCTGTGTTGGGTATGACTGGTCATGGTTAAAATGGCTTGTTCTTGTGCTAATGGCGAACTGCATAATATCTTGATAAGCGTAGTGATGTTATACGGTTTTAAACGCTGATAAAGAGGACTGAATTGTTTGAAACTGGTATTAATAAACACCATCCGCTGGATCTCATTGGGAAAATGTTTGGCCCATTCACTACAGATCATGCCTCCCATCGAAATACCCAATAATCGAATCGGATAACTCACGTGAGGATGTTGCTGTCTAAACGCATTCCGCAGTCGTCGCATGATGCCTGTGATTGAGATTGGTGTTGTCGCTTGCCATTGCAGGCCTGTACCAGCGATATCACAGCATAAAACTTGACTATTGAGTTGTAGGGCTAGTTGGGACGGAAACGCCTCCCAGTGTCGCTGTTGTCGATATAAGCCGCGGACTAATAACCACGTTGATTCTGTATTTATCGTTGTTGACGGATTATTCAGTGTACCAGAGCGAGGTTGCATCAGCATGGCTACGTTCCTTGTTGAGTTGTGGTAGCCAGTGGGTATAAGAGCTGGTTACCTTGATTAAAAATTCCATGAGAACATGGTGCTGCCGTAATACCCGTTTAATACGATGGGGCTCAATAGGGTGGAAAATACCACTGGATTGGAATACCTGCAGTGGGTTCTTTTTGATCCAAGTCCAAGACCCCATTTCTAATGTCAGTGGCAGAAACGTGGTATTGAGATTCAGTGATTTGTCGTATAAATAATCCCATAGGTCGCCGTGCGTCATGTAATTTCTAGCCTGTGGTTCGAACACATAATCTTGATGTGGATAGGTTTCGATAAGCATCTTGCGTAATTTAAATATCTCGGCAAGGTGCGGGATAGGTTGCTTAGATTTTGCATAAGGGAACCAGAGCTGATTATTAAAGCCAAAACCAGAGTGACAGTCGAGTGCAATACTAAATGGCGCGGTTAATAGCTGTTGGCTAATATGTTCAACCAATACCCGTGATTCATGTTCCATCACCTTACCTTTTTTACCCCGATACCAAGGTAAAATAGGGCTAATACGCTGTCCGCCGACTAGCCAAGGCACTCTGCCAACTGCATCAATAGGGGCGTTACGCATCAAGTCGATGCCATTACCATTGGCTCGACTATTGTTAAGCATACCGATGGGATTCATTAATGGCAGGAAGACTAATCGGACTTGGTTGAGTTCTTGGTGCAGGGATTGATCCCAGTTTAATCGTCGAATCAGGCTTTCAAATAAGGCCAAGATAACTTGAGTACCGATACGTTCTACACCGTGTATACCACCAATGAAAGCGACGACTGGGACATTCGGATCTTGTGATCCCATGCTGACAGAATAAAGCGGGTAGCTCGACTCCTGGTGAGATACGTGGGCTAAAATTTCGCTGTGCAGATGTTTACCACCTAATGCAATTAACCTTTCTAGTTGCACAAGTTCGGGCAATGTTTGCTGTTGTTGGGGTTTCAATGGCATTAATAATTACCTAAATAGGATGAGCAAAACAATTAATGCATACCAATATAGCGAATTTAATAAATTTAAAGGTTAAATCTTTGTGAACTTTCTATACTAAATTTATGTGGTTGATGCTTTTGATTATTTATTCAGTACAACTACCCAATAATAAGCAAGGAGGCTGAAGTGTATAAATCTTTAACACAATTCTTACGAACTGAGTCATCGGGAGGGGTACTCCTTATCATTGCAGCTATATTAGCGATGATCGTGGCTAACTCGCCATTTTCTGAATTATATTTGAATTTCTTACACACCGAGATCCAAGTGCGTGTGGCCAATATTGATATCAATAAATCATTCAGCCATTGGATTAATGACGGTCTGATGGCGGTATTTTTTTTGTTGATTGGTTTAGAAGTAAAACAAGAATTGGTTGAAGGTGCGCTCGCGAGTCGTAAAAAATCACTGTTTCCTATCATTGCAGCTGCTGGTGGTATGTTTGCACCAGCACTGGTGTATTTAAGTTTTAATGGCGTTAATCCCGAAGCCGTTAAAGGCTGGGCTATTCCTGCTGCAACAGATATCGCGTTTGCATTGGGGGTATTGTCATTGCTGGGTAAGCGCGTGCCGCTGAATCTGAAAGTATTTTTATTAGCGCTGGCGATTATCGATGATTTGGGGGTTATTATTATCATCGCCTTGTTTTATACCGCCGAAATGTCAGTATTATCTTTGAGTTTAGCGTGTGCCTGTATCAGCGTATTGTGGTTAATGCATCGTTACAATATCATGAGCTTAACGCCTTATTTAATTGTTGGCGCACTGCTCTGGGTGGCGGTATTAAAATCAGGTGTGCATGCGACACTGGCTGGCGTGGTGATTGGTTTTGCCATCCCTATGTACCGTCAAGATAATAAAGATGATGTCGAAAATCCTCATTCGCCAGCGAAAACACTGGCTCGTTGGTTACACCCTTGGACCAAATATTACATCTTACCGCTGTTCGCATTTGCCAATGCCGGCGTCTCGTTAACGAATATTCAATTCAGCGATATGACGTCAGCACTACCTATCGGTGTGGCATTAGGGTTATTCATTGGTAAACCCTTGGGGATCTTTAGCATCAGTTGGTTAGCGGTGAAGTTTAAAATCGCGACATTACCTGAAGGCATTAACTTTAAACAAATTTTTGCGGTATCTGTGCTGTGTGGTATTGGTTTTACGATGTCGATGTTTATTACGTCATTAGCCTTTACCGACCCGGTGATGGCTGATCTGGCTCGGTTGGGGATATTGATGGGGTCTACTTTGGCTGCGGTACTGGGATATTATCTACTTGCTTGTGCGACGACAACAAATGAGGTGGAAATTGAAGGCAAAGCGTCTGGATAGGGGAAGATTATAACTGATTACCGTGAAATATTATTTTTTAGATATAAAAAAACCAGCCAAAGCTGGTTTTTCATTATCGTATTAAAGCAATAATTAAAGTGCTTTGATCTTAGCAGAAAGACGGCTCTTAACACGAGCAGCTTTGTTTGCGTGGATCAGGCCTTTAGTAGCCATACGATCAAGAATCGGTTGTGCAGCAATAAATGCAGCAGTCGCTTCTTCTTTATTACCAGCAGCGATAGCTACGATAATTTTCTTAGTTAGTGTACGCATCATTGAACGGCGTGAAGTGTTGTGCTTACGGCGTTTTTCAGATTGAATTGCGCGTTTCTTAGCAGACTTGATATTAGCCAAGGTCCTACTCCTAAATGTCTAAAGACGTTAATTTTATAAAGGCGAGGAATATGCCCTGCCTAACGATATTTGTCAATATTTTTGTGTAAATAACAGGCAAAATATTGGCAACTAACTGCAATGACAGTTAAGATGTGGGACATATTTTAGCAGCAAATGCGGCCCACGAATAGGGCTTGATTGACATAAAAGGTATTTCTTGAGTAATAAATTAATAAAATCTGGTCTTATCGTCAGTTCGATGACCATGATCTCGCGTATTTTAGGACTGGTTCGAGATGTTATTGTTGCAAACTTGATGGGAGCGGGTGCCGCCGCCGATGTTTTCTTCTTCGCTAATAAAATCCCTAATTTTTTACGCCGACTATTTGCTGAAGGTGCATTTGCACAGGCTTTCGTGCCAGTTCTTACTGAATATCAACAAACTGGCGATAAACAAAAAGTGCAACAACTTATTGCCTCGGTATCTGGTACCTTAGGGGTATTAGTGACGATTGTTACCTTATTTGGGGTGATCGGCTCGCCATTAATCACTATTTTGTTTGGTGCTGGCTGGTTTGTCGATTGGCTGAATGATGGACCGGATGCACATAAATTTGAACTCGCTTCATTTATGTTAAAAATTACTTTCCCTTATTTATGGTTTATTACTTTTACAGCACTTTCTGGTGCAATTTTGAACACCTTGGGTAAGTTTGCTGTTGCGGCCTTTACGCCGGTATTTTTAAATATCGCCATTATTGGCGCTGCATTGTTCATTTCACCTCATTTAGAACAGCCTGAAATTGGTCTGGCTATTGGGGTATTTATCGGTGGCGCAATTCAGTTTTTATTCCAGATCCCATTTTTAGCAAAACAAAAGATGTTAGTGAAACCACGCTGGGGTTGGCGTGATCCTGGCGTGACTAAAATTAGAAAATTAATGATACCGGCGATGTTTGGGGTATCAGTAAGCCAAATTAATTTATTGTTTGATACATTCATCGCCTCATTTTTAATGACAGGTTCGATTAGTTGGCTGTACTACTCTGACCGTTTACTCGAATTTCCGCTTGGTTTGTTTGGTATTGCGATTGCGACGGTGATTTTACCGGCGCTGTCTCGAACCCATTCGGCACGGTCTGACACGCTGTTTAAGCAAACCATGGATTGGGGTGTGAGAGTGGTGCTATTACTCGGTACTCCGGCAATGATGGGAATGATAGTGCTCGCCGGTCCAATGCTTAAAGTATTGTTTATGCGTGGCGAATTTGGTGCGGATGATGTATCGATGGCGTCGATGAGCTTAATGGCTTATGGTTCTGGACTGCTTAGCTTCATGCTAATTAAAGTGCTTGCGCCGGGTTACTATGCGCGCCAAGACACCCGTACTCCAGTTAAGTTTGGCATCATCGCCATGGTCTGTAATATGGGCTTTAACATCATTTTAGCGATCCCTTTTGGTTATGTTGGTTTGGCACTGGCGACGGCGGGTTCAGCGACATTAAATGCCGGCTTACTCTATTGGGGACTGCATAAAGAGGGTGTGTATAAGGTCAATGCTGATACTGGTAAAGTGATTGCCAAGCTCTTCTTATCTGCTGGTTTCATGGCTGGCTTAATTCAATATGCCAACCCCGATATGCAGCAATGGTATGCCTGGGGATTATTAGATAGCAGTTTATGCTTGTTAGGCTTAATTGGATTGGCCGTAATAAGCTATTTTATGGCGTTATTACTGCTTGGTTTACGCCCGCGACATTTTAAAATTATTGACTGAGTACAAATTGTTGCTGACCCTGTGCGTTGACTAAGTTATAATTTGTCGTTTTAGTGGAATAGTTGGCAAAGACATGGAGCTGATTCGAGGCATTCACAATTTAAAACCACACCATCAAGGGTGTGTTTTAACTATCGGTAACTTTGATGGCGTTCATCTCGGGCACCAATCGGTATTGCGACAGTTAATCGAAAAAGCGCAGCAATTGAATTTGCCAGCAACGGTAATGACATTTGAACCGCAGCCACTAGAGATGATCATTGGCGATAAAGCGCCTGCGCGATTAACACGGTTACGTGACAAGTACGCAGCGCTAAAAGATCAAAATATTGACCAGTTATTATGTGTGAATTTTAATAAAAAATTCGCTGCACTGTCGGCGGATGAATTTATCACTCAGTTGTTAGTGAATAAATTAGGCGTTAAATATTTAGTCGTTGGTGATGATTTCCGTTTCGGCCATAAGCGTACGGGTGACTTTGCTATGTTGCAAGCTGCCGGTGCTAAACATGGCTTTGACGTGGTGAGCATGGATACGTTTAGCGTCGACCAAGCTCGCGTGAGCAGTACTATGATCCGCGACGCGTTAGCACTCGACAATCTTGATTTAGCCGCCGAATTATTAGGCCGACCATTCAGTATTTTTGGCAAGGTATCGCACGGCGCTAAATTAGGGCGAACTATCGGCTTTCCGACCGCTAATATACCGTTAAAACGCTGTGTAGACCCAATAAATGGCGTGTATGTAGTTGAAGTGTTAGGTATCAGTGATGATGCGATACAGGGCGTTGCCAATATTGGCAAACGTCCTACAGTTGGCGGCGTACGTACCCAACTGGAAGTGAATTTATTTAACTTTGATGACGACCTTTACGGCAAACAGCTCGAGGTTGTTCTGAAGAAGAGATTACGCGGCGAACAGAAATTTGCATCTTTTGATGTACTTCGTCAGCAAATAGAACGAGATGTCATTGCAGCCAAAACTTTTTTTGGCCTGTCAGTTTAATTTTTAATAATACCAATAACGGAAATTAGGATACATGAGCGAATATAAAAAAACGCTGAACCTGCCAAAAACTGGCTTCGCAATGCGCGCTAACTTAGCGAACCGTGAACCAAACATGTTGAAGCAGTGGACGACTGATGATTTATACGGAAAAATCCGTGCCGCTAAAGAAGGTAAAAAAACCTTTATTTTGCACGATGGACCTCCTTATGCGAATGGTAAAATTCACATTGGTCACTCAGTTAATAAGATCCTGAAAGACGTTATTATTAAAGCCAAAGGCTTGTCTGGATTTGATGCACCTTACATTCCAGGTTGGGATTGTCACGGTCTACCAATTGAATTAATGGTAGAAAAGAAAGTGGGCAAACCAGGCCGTAAAGTAACGGCTGCACAGTTCCGCGAAGAATGTCGTAAATATGCGACGAAACAAGTTAACGGTCAACGTGAAGACTTTATCCGTCTTGGCGTATTAGGCGATTGGCAGAATCCGTACTTAACAATGGATTTCAGCACTGAAGCAAACATTATCCGCGCTTTAGGTAAAGTCGTTGAAAACGGTCACTTACAAAAAGGTTCTAAACCTGTTCATTGGTGTACAGATTGTGGTTCAGCATTAGCTGAAGCAGAAGTTGAATACGAAGATAAAAAATCACCAGCTATCTACGTACGTTTCACCGCGCAAGATCAAGCGGCTGTGAAAGCGGTATTTAGCAGCGATGTTGAAGGCTTAGTATCAACGGTTATCTGGACTACAACGCCTTGGACATTGCCGGCTAACCGCGCAGTTGCATTAGCTGCACGTGTGGAATACTCGCTCGTTAACATGGTGACGGAATCAGGTTCACAACAGTTAATTTTAGCAACTGATTTAGTTGAATCTTGCATGGCTGTATTCGCACCAGAAAGCTTCACTACGTTAGGTACTTGTACTGGTGCTGCACTAGAGAACTTACGCTTTAATCACCCGTTTTATGATTTCGACGTACCAGCTATTTTAGCTGACCACGTAACGACTGAAGCGGGTACTGGTGTTGTTCATACTGCACCTGGCCACGGTCAAGAAGATTACGTAGCAGGTCAAAATTACGATCTTGAAGTAGCAAACCCAGTTGGTAACAACGGTGTTTACCTTGAAGATACGCCATTATTTGCTGGTCAACATGTGTTTAAAGCAAACGATAGCGTGATTGAAGTACTTAACGAAAAAGGTGCGTTACTAAACCACCAAGTAATTAAACACAGCTACCCACATTGCTGGCGCCATAAAACGCCAATCATTTTCCGTGCGACACCACAATGGTTTATCAGCATGGAACAAAATGGTTTGCGTAATGCGGCAATGAAAGAAATTAAAGACGTTAACTGGGTACCTGCTTGGGGTCGTGAGCGTATTGAAAGCATGGTAACAAACCGTCCTGACTGGTGTATTTCTCGTCAGCGTACTTGGGGTGTACCAATCTCTTTATTCGTGCATAACGAAACACAAGAACCACATCCGCGTTCTGCAGCATTGATGGAAGACGTTGCTAAGTTAGTTGAGCAAAAAGGCATTCAAGCTTGGTGGGATCTAGATCCGACAGACTTGTTGGGTGATGATGCGGTTAACTACACGAAAGCACCTGATACCGTTGACGTATGGTTCGATTCGGGCTCAACACACTTCGCTGTTGTTGATGCTCGTAAAGAATACGCTGGCGCAGAGATTGACCTTTATCTTGAAGGTTCTGATCAACATCGTGGTTGGTTCCAATCATCGTTAATGATTTCGACTGCGATTAAAGGTAAAGCACCTTACAAAGACGTATTAACACACGGTTTCGTGGTTGATGCCAAAGGCCGTAAGATGTCTAAATCTATCGGTAACGTAATGGCACCACAAGACGTAATGAGCCGTCTTGGCGGCGACGTATTGCGCTGGTGGGTTGCAAGTACTGATTACACCGGTGAAATGACAGTATCTGACGAGATCTTAGATCGCAGTGCTGACGCTTACCGCCGTATTCGTAATACAGCGCGTTTCCTACTGTCTAACCTTGAAGGTTTCAACCCAGAAACGGATATCGTTGCAGCAGAAGACATGGTGGCACTTGATCGTTGGGCTGTTGGTCGTGCACACGCACTACAAACTGAAATCCTAGCTGATTATGAAAATTATCAAATGCAGAATGTAACGCAAAAGCTAATGACATTCTGTTCAATTGAATTAGGTAGTTTCTACTTAGATATCATCAAAGATCGCCAGTACACGGCAAAATCTGACGGTATTGCGCGTCGTAGCTGTCAAACTGCGATGTTCCATATCTTAGAAGCGATGGTTCGTTGGACTGCGCCTATCTTAAGCTTTACATCGTTTGAAATCTGGAATGCAATGCCAGGTGAACGTGCTGAATATGTGTTTACTGAAGAATGGTACACAGGACTAGCACCACTTGCAGACGATGCTGAGCTAAACAACGCTTACTGGAGCAAGCTACAAGCTGTGCGTAGTGAAGTGAACAAAACTGTTGAAATGGCGCGTAACAATGCTGTTATTGGTGGTTCATTACAAGCTGACGTAACACTTTATGCAAACGCAGAATTAGCGGCTGACCTTGATAAGTTAGGTAACGAATTACGTTTCCTACTATTAACGTCAAATACTAACGTTGTGGCTGTAACTGAAGCACCTGCTGACGTTGAAGCAAGCGCTATCGATGGTTTATGGATTAGCGTTGCTAAGAGTGAAGCAGAGAAGTGTGAGCGTTGCTGGCACCATAACGAGACTGTTGGTCAGTCTGAAGTACATCCAACATTATGTGCGCGTTGTGAAGACAATATCGATGGTGAAGGCGAACAACGTCAATTTGCTTAATCGCTAGTGTGTTTATCACCTTTAGTGAGTAAAGAAAGGTAATAGCAATTAAGTTGTTATTATCGTTCACATAGAATGCCTACTGTGTATTGGTTATCTTAATCAGTGCAAATACAGTAGGCATTTTTTTATGGATTAATGCTTAACTCATGGCATTAAATGATATGATTGTTAACAATCTATTTCAAAATGCTGGATTGTTAGTGATAACAATTTAGCTGTAGCATGCTATTTATCGTCATCAGGTTGACGTATCAGAGGATAATAATGACCGTAGGTACAACAAAGAGAACGGGACTAATTTGGCTGTGGTTAGCCGTTATTGCATTTATTATTGATTTGGGCACCAAATCTTTTGTTGTTAGTCATTTTCAATTAGGCGAATCGGTAAATATATTACCTGTTTTCAACTTCACCTATGCACGCAACTATGGTGCCGCATTTAGTATGCTTGCTGATGCCGGAGGCTGGCAGCGTTGGTTCTTTGGATTGATTGCGGTATCAGTTTCTGGTCTATTGATTTACTGGTTAAAGCAGCAAGCAGCCAATAAATATTGGAGCAATATTGCTTATGCACTTATTTTAGGTGGTGCGTTAGGCAATCTATACGACCGTATTATGCATGGTTATGTAATTGACTTCTTACATGTATATTGGGAAAAAAGTCATTTCCCAATCTTTAATTTAGCAGACACTTGGATCTGTATTGGCGCCGCGATGTTAATCTTGGAAGCCATTATGGAAAGCAAGAATGACAAGGAATCATCAAATGACAGTTAACGTAGCAACAATCGGTAATGATAGCCAAGTACTGATGCATTTTACTATTACTTTAGCAGATGACTCTGTTGCCGATAGTACCGAGTTACAAGGTAAACCAGCTAAGTTAGTGATTGGCGATGGTAGCTTAACGCCTAATTTTGAACGTTGTTTATTAGGTTTAACTGTTGGTGATAAGAGTAAGTTTGAGCTGCAACCTGAAGATGCATTTGGCAAGTCGAACCCTGATAATATTTACTATTTAGACCGCGCTAAATTTACCGAAGTGAAAGCGGAGGTCGGTCTAATTGTTGGTTTTACCCAACCTGATGGCGCTGAATTACCGGGTATGATCCGTGAAGTGGTTGGCGACTCGGTTACTGTCGATTTTAATCATCCGTTGGCGGGACAAATCGTGACGTTTGAAGTTGAAATTTTAGAAATTAATGCAGAATAAATAAGGTTTATGATGGAAATTTTACTCGCTAATCCTCGAGGGTTCTGCGCTGGTGTTGACCGTGCAATTAGCATTGTTGAACGTGCGCTGGAATTATTTGAAACCCCTGTCTATGTACGCCATGAAGTTGTACATAACCGTTATGTGGTTGATAGCCTAAAAGAGAACGGTGCTGTTTTTGTCGAAGAACTTGATGAAGTGCCAGACGGTCGCGTGGTTATTTTTAGTGCCCACGGTGTATCAAAAGCCGTACAAGCGGAAGCTAAACGTCGTGATTTAAAAGTCTTTGATGCTACCTGCCCATTAGTAACAAAAGTGCATATGGAAGTAACACGTGCCAGTCGCCGTGGTATTGAATGTGTATTGATTGGTCATAAAGGCCACCCAGAAGTCGAAGGTACTATGGGTCAGTATGATAATGCTGACGGTGGTATGTATTTGGTCGAATCGATTGCTGATGTTGCCGCGCTCGAAGTTAAAGATGTAACGAATTTGACTTACAGTTCGCAAACTACCTTATCGGTTGATGATTGTGCTGAGATCATTGACGCATTACGTGAACGCTTCCCTGAGATCAATGGCCCACGTAAAGATGATATTTGTTATGCCACCCAGAATCGTCAAGACGCAGTCTCTAAACTGGCGAACATGGTTGATATTATGTATGTGGTTGGCTCGAAGAATTCATCGAACTCAAATCGTTTACGTGAAAAATCAGAGAACATCGGTGTTCCGTCTTACTTGATTGATAACGCTGATGATATTGATCCTGCACTATTAGCTGGTAAGTTGAAAGTTGGTGTGACTGCTGGCGCGTCGGCACCTAAGATATTAATTGATCAAGTTGTTGATAAACTACAAGAATATGGCGGTGAACTGGTGACTGAAGTTGAAGGTCGCGCAGAGAATACTATCTTTGAAGTACCTGCCGAGTTACGTATTAAGCAAGTAAACTAGATCTTTCGACCATTAAGCTCGTTTAGTCTTCGACTTGACGAGCTTTGCCCCTCAGATATCCCCAGATCCTATTCTAATGCCGTGCGTAACTTAGTTTATACATAATAATCTCTTGGTTTCTTTAGTATATTTAATTATCGACCAGATATAATCTTCGCCTTCATAGAATTAAGATTTATATTGTTTACATAAAACAAACGCTTGTGTAACATGTTTTGGTATAAATTATTAAAGTGAGTTAAGTATGCAATCTAGAAAGGATTCTGGATTCAGTCTCATTGAAGTGATGATCACATCATTGATATTTGCCGTTGGCCTACTTGGCATAGTGGCATTGCAAGGGATTGCGAAGAAATCATTAACAGATACAGATAAGCAAGTTCAAGCTTCTTTTCTGGCGCGCACTGCGTTGGAAGAATTACGCGCGGATACTTCTTGGATCAACCCCTCTTCAAGTTTTTCAGATACCCAAGACGAGATTATCACTGATATTCTCGCTAATGCAGTGCGTTCAGCTTCAATCAATAACATGGCATTATGCCGTAATATCACAGGCACAGGCTCAAAAATAGTCACCTTCGCAGTAAGTTGGCAGATTCAAAATACAGCAAACTCATCTGGAGTTGCTAATGGCGCAGCCTGCGGTATTAGAATCGATCCGGCAGTCAGTAACCGTCGGCAAGTGGTATTAACCAGCTTGATCTCGGAGGCGATATGACAATCAAACAAGCAGGTTTTAATTTAGTTGAACTCATGATAGCCCTCGTGGTTGGTATTGTGTTAATGACATCAATAACGACTATGTTTGTGGATACCAAGGTATCTGCAAACCGTTCTTCGACGATATCGAGTTTGCAGCAGCAGGCGCAATTAGCATTGCAGGTATTAGTGGATGATGTACGGAGTATTGGCAGTTGGGCTGAGTTTTCAGGAGAACTTTTGACTGACATTAAGACCCCTGAAACACTGACGTTGACCCCAGGTAGTTGTTCATTGTTTGTTAAGGCCACGAGCAGTACGACAGGCATATTTAGTTTACCTGAATGGGCTAATTGGGTTGAAATGGCGTCAGCTGGTACTTTTACCGAAGCCGATTGTATCAATGATGGTGATGATGCAGGCTACAGCATGGCTGCAAACAGTGATGTGCTGTCTTTAGCGCGTATACAGGGTAATACAGTCACTGTCGCTGGAATGAAGATAACTGATTATTATGTAGCTGTATCACCGCAACAAACTCAATTATTTAAAGCGTCTGCGCCCAACGGGGCAACGAATATCGATAATGCTGAATTCTATCCCTATTTACATCATACTTATTTTGTTGAAACCCATGCGACTGCAGGCCCGCGGTTAACGCGTTTTGCGCGTCAGGGCGATGAACTGACTAATGATTTGATCGTCGGTAATATTGAAGCGTTCCGCGTCGAATTCGGTGTGGATACAAGTACTCCTCACGATGGTAGCGCTGATATTTATTACCTCAGTACAGACCATGATTTCACTGCTGATATGTGGAGTAATAATCAATTAGTATCAGCACGTATCTACGTATTAGCCAGAGCAACCAGTCCTGACCTGACATTCAATAATGATGCAAATTATAATCTCAGGTTTACTCCTTTTACTCCCACGGCTAATGACAATTACAGGCGTTTCTTGCTCTCAACTACAGTCGTTATCCGTAATAACATAATGGCGGTGACACGATGAAAACCCAGCAAGGTATTACTCTTTTTATTGTCATTATTATTCTCGTTGTCGTGACGTCACTGGCTGCAGCGGTGATTACTGAAACACGGTTAGGGAAAAATGCGATTGGTTTAACGCAGGAGCGATTAGCCAATGAACAGGAGTTATTAGCGGGTGTCGAGCAGATCATTAATGATGCTGAACTGATCAATAACATAATGGCGATGACCGAAGAACAAGGTGTGAATATGAATGCTGGAGAGTTTAATACCAGCGCAAATATTCACTTACGTGGCGAGGCTTATTGTAAGCGCACTGCTAACGCGTCTAGTATTAATTTAATTAATTGTCGGTACGCAAGGATCGACTTTACTCAGGTAAACGCTCAACGTCGTGTGCAGGGAGGCAGTATGACCTCTGGGATAGAGCAACCATTTTTAGCTGCACAGAATAAATAAGGATAGGGCAATGAAAAGGATTTTCAAACAAGCCAGTGTCGCATTACTCGGATTAACAGTCTTTACTACAGGAGCCGATGAGGGTGAAATTTATGCGGTTAATCTGGAAGGGAAACCTCAGGTATTGATTATTCTCGATACATCAGCACATATGCGCGAAGAGGCTGATTATCCTTATCCTAAATACTATGATCCGCATATTGAGTATCCGCCGACACCAGATACAAATGCTGAGGATATTGTTTATCGGTGGTTCTATGGCGGTGAACAATTTTATTATAATAACAGCGCTACGGCCCAAGGACTTGAGCATAGTGAACTACGTAATATCGCCGCTAAAGCGGTTGATACTTTTACTGGTGGTACGGCATTAACGACTTCAGAACAAGAGACGTATGATGCTTTTGTTGCCACTATTCCGGCTCGAAATAGTAGTAATAAAATCGATTTTTCTAAAATGAATTGTTATTCAGCCGTTGAAGATTTTGAAGGTGATCTCGGGGCGTTTCAAGATTATGTCGCTCAATGGTTACCAGGTCCGGTGAAGTTATTAGATGGCGTAGTAGGGATACCTTATGAGTGGCGTACCATTGGCAGTAAAACGAGTATAGGTAGAAAATTTGTTGATTGTGACCAAGATATGGCCACGAATGAGAAACGTAACCCTGGTTATGAGCATAGCGGTTTAATTAAGCCTGAAGAGGTTGATGGGGAAGGTGAATCAGATGATGGCTCAGCTGATGGTTATGTCGAAAATCCAGACCGAGAAGGATTTCCATCTAGTGGTCCTGAATATTATTGGAACCCTTACAAAGATTCAGTGCAAGGGCGGTTTAATGGTAGTAGCAATAATAAAGCGTATTTATATTCGGATAACTTAGTTAAGTGGGCGGCATTAAAACCGAGTACTGGTGATAATATTAAATTATCGAATTTGCAGATAGCTAAAAAAGTGGTGTTAGACATGATGCTCGATACCACAGCGCTTAATACTGGCTTAGAAATTTTCAACCCGAATAATGCTATCACTAAACTGAATATTTTAGATAATAATGGTGGTCGGGTTATTTCTAAGATCAGCTCTTATGATCCTACGACCAATGATTATAAAAACAAAACAAGTCTGCTGAAAAGCCAAGTAGAAGATATCTTTACCACCAGTATGTCTAAATCCGCACTATGTGAAAGTTTGTACGAAGGTTATCGTTATCTTTATGGTGACAGTGTTTACTTTGGCGATGATGTACATAAAGCCGATCCCGCTAGAGATCTAACTGCAGAAAGCGGCGGTGTATATAACAGCCCAATGGATTGGGTTAATAGTTGTCAAACCGAAGCTTATATCATTATGGTGACAGCAGGTTACCATGACGTTAGCCCACGGGTTGGCGATATTGTACCTTGTGGTGGTATTTTTAATGATTTAATTCGTGTTGATGCTTTTGATCATGACAGTGATGCAAACTTGCTAATTGAACGGTTATCGGGGATGTCGGCACAGGATATCAAAGACAAATCGGTGCAGGTTAATCCTGCGGAGACCACTTGTGATAAAAATTTGTTGCCGGTACTGTCTGATTGGTTAGCTAACGCTGATATGAATAGCAGCACGAAGGATGTTAAAGAGCGGATCGTTACTTATACTGTTGGCATTGGCGAGTTGCCAGCCGGTAATCGTACGTTATTAGAAAAAACGGCGGAATACGGCGATGGTAAATTCTATAACGCCCTGAATGCCAATGAATTACGGAAAAAACTGGAGATGGCTTTTGCTGATATTATCGCTAGGCAAAAAGGCGTGGCAGCGGCTGTAGGCACCTCAATTAATAGCAGTAACTCAACCAAGAGTAATGAGTTTGTTTATTACACTATGTTTCAACCGAATCAGACCAGTAAATGGCAGGGGAATATCCGTAAGTTAAAAGTCAGTGATGATGGTCAGCTTAGTGCCTGGAGCCAATCTGCCAGCGCAGCCAGCTCTCTTACGTCGGTAACTTCTGCAGCGTTATCAACAAGTGATACAAGTTTTTTCAATGATAGTTTGTATTCAGCATGGAGTTCTGAAAAAGGGCTGAATGATGTTGAGTTAGGAGGTGTGGCTGAGGCGTTAAGAAACCGTAAGCTTGCCCGTAATATTTACATCACCAACGCCGATGACAGCGCTTTACTCCTTCTGACTAAAGACAATTTACTAAGGGCATTCGCAGTAGTAACTGATGCTGATCTTGCTAGTGCACTAGGTGTATCGGAAGATACCTTAACAGCAGCAATTGACTGGTTACAAGGCAAAGATGAAGCGGGCAATTTCCGTGATGATATCTTTGGCGACCCTATGCATGCGCAGCCGTTGGTAGTGGAATACCGAGATGATGAAACTAAAGGTATTGAAACCAAAGCGCGTATCTTTATCGGTACCAATGCCGGTTTCTTCCACGCCTTTAAAGACAACGGCCGCCAAGTGGAAGAAGAATGGGCATTTATTCCCAAAGAAAATCTAGCAACAGCGTTAAAGCTTAACTTACAGGTTACCAGAGCCGAAGAACGTATTTACGGTATTGATAGCAGTGCTGTTGATGCTGAATATCAGGGAGAAGACGATAACATCGAGCATATCATTACCTTTGGCTTACGGCGCGGTGGCAGTAAATATTTCTCGCTAAATGTGAATTTAGACCCACTGAAGGCGAATACCACTGAGCCGAAATTAAATTGGATTATTGATTCAGAAAAAACAGATTTCTCTGAACTTGCACAAACTTGGTCAACACCAGTTGTGAGTAAGGTATTCAGGGGAGATAGCAGCACCAATGATAAACCGGTATTAATATTTGGTGCTGGTTATGATGAGAAGAAAGATGATTGTGGTAGTAATAGTGCTGCAGTACCAGTTGAGCTTTGTGCTGATACTAGTGGACAGGCCGTTTATATTGTCGATGCAGATAGCGGCAGTTTAATAGCATCATTTGACACTGGTATTAGCGACAGTATTGCCAGTGAATTGGCGGTGATGGATAGCTACGGAGACGGTTATGCTGATCGTATCTATGCGGCTGATACCGGTGGAAATATTTATCGTGTGGATATGCCGAAAGTATTTGATGTTAAAACAAGCAAATTTACGATGGATACCAGTAAATGGCGTATATTCAAGTTGGCTAGTTTAGGTGGTACTGCTGCTGATGACAGACGTTTCTTTAGCGCGCCATCAATTGTTAGAGCACGAGAAGGTGTTAGCTCTTATGATGGTTTGTTAGTGGGCAGTGGTGATATCACCAGCCCTAATTCGAATATTATCGCGCAGAACTATTTCTTTAATATTAAAGATACCAATATTTACCCGCAAGTTTGGGGGAGTGCTAAGGGTGAACGTGAAGTACCTGCGACAATTGTGCTGAGTGACCTAGATAAAATAACCTATAGTAGTTCAACTGACAAAGATAAGTTGAAACCGAATCGTGACTCTGACGCCCTGTATGGCTGGCATTATACCCTTAATGAAGCAACGGTCATAAATGATAACGTAACAACTCTCGGTGGGGAAAAATCATTGGGTAACGCTGTGGTGATTAACGGTATTGTGCACTTTAATAGCTACTCACCCTTTGCCATTGACTATGTAATCAAAGACGGTCAATGTGTGGTGAATCAATCAGGTAATAGTCACTATTATCAGCTTAACTTGAATACTGGCGCTACAAAATATTACCAAAAACTACCTAATGTGATTGCCAAAGATCTTGCTGTGCACGCAGCCTCTAGTGGTAATGGATCGGTATTACGCTTGCTTGGTGCTGGTAAAGGCGATACCACGGATGGCAAAGGCAACCCAATAACACCAACGGGCACTATCGATACTGAAGTAACGCTGAGTCCACGCCCTATCTACCGTTACTTCAATGAGACGGTGCAATAATGACTAAGCAACAAACCGGTTTTACTCTAGTTGAGCTGATGATCGTGGTCGCAATTGTCGGTATTTTAACGGGTATTGGTTATCCTTCTTACAGTGCTTATATTATCGATAATAACCGTAATGATGCAAAAAAAATTTTGTATAAAGCACTGTTATTACAAGAACAATATTATGTAGATAATGGCCACTATGCGACGTCATTAGCCAGTGGCGCTGCAGATACGTTATCAGGCTGGAGTGATAACAGTGACTATTATACCTTTGCATTAGATCCGAGTAGCAGTACTAGCAGCTATACGGTCATCGCGACAGTCGCGGCGTCAAGTACTCAAGCCACAGATTCCGATTGTGCTTCATTCACCATAGATCATTTTGGTATGACAACCTCGCTGAATAGTGCTGATATCGTGACAGAAGATTGCTGGTAAAATGAAATAACATAATAAGTTTAGCTGTTTCATCGATTTAATTGCTCGTCTGATTGGCAATTGGGGTTTGCTTCGGTATGCTAATAACTATATTTAAGGGCTAACAGGGACTGAACATGAAAAAAATTGAAGCTATTATTAAACCGTTTAAACTCGATGATGTACGTGAAGCTCTTGCTGAGATCGGTATTACCGGTATGACAGTATCTGAAGTAAAAGGGTTTGGCCGTCAAAAAGGTCACACAGAACTTTACCGTGGCGCTGAGTACATGGTTGATTTCTTACCGAAAGTAAAACTCGATCTTATCGTTCAAGATGATGATGTTGACGCATGTATCGAGTCGATCGTGGAAACGGCGCACACAGGTAAAATCGGTGATGGTAAAATTTTCGTGACTGCTGTTGAACGTGTAGTCCGTATTCGTACCGGTGAAGAAAACGAAGACGCAATTTGATCACTATCAGCGAAATTAATCGCTAATATAGTCACTATTTCTAAAAGACACCGAGCATGTATGTTCGGTGTCTTTTTTTTAACTGCTCGGCGTTGATTATCGCGTTATAACCGTACATAAATAGTGCTTTAAGGCCTTCGCTGAATTAGCATTTTGACGCAGTTTGGGTATAATCACCTCATTAACAGATCCGTTTATATAATTTAATCTAAACAATCGCTCATAATTCAAGCACCCAGGACAATCCCATGACTATGTCTACAGCTGAGATCCGCAACGCGTTTCTTGATTATTTTGCCGAAAAAGGGCACAACAAAGGTACAAGTAGTTCACTTGTTCCTGCTAATGATCCAACTTTGTTATTTACAAATGCGGGCATGAACCAATTTAAAGATGTATTCCTTGGTGCAGAACAACGTTCATACACACGTGCGACTACGTCACAACGCTGTGTACGTGCTGGTGGTAAACACAATGACTTAGATAATGTAGGTTATACAGCGCGTCACCATACATTTTTTGAAATGTTAGGTAACTTCAGCTTCGGTGATTACTTTAAGCAAGATGCGATCTTATTTGCATGGGAATTCTTAACGGTTGTTCTGAAACTACCAAAAGAAAAATTACTGGTTACTGTTTACGAAAGCGATGATGAAGCATTTTCATTCTGGGCTGATAAAGTCGGCGTACCAGAAGACAAAATCATCCGCATTGGTGACAAATCACCAGAGAAGAAATTTGAATCAGACAACTTCTGGTCAATGGGTGATACGGGTCCATGTGGTCCATGTTCTGAAATCTTCTACGATCACGGCGAAGATATTTGGGGTGGTGTACCGGGCTCTCCAGAAGAAGATGGCGATCGTTTCATCGAGATCTGGAACTTAGTATTCATGCAGTTTAACCGTCAGTCTGACGGTACTATGCTGGAATTACCAAAACCATCAGTTGATACCGGTATGGGTCTTGAGCGTATTTCTGCAATTATGCAAAACGTGCATTCAAACTACGAAATCGATATCTTCCAAAGCTTAATCAAGCACGTTGCTGAGCTTATCGGTACGACAGATTTAGAAAACAAATCATTACGCGTAATTGCCGATCATATTCGTGCATGTAGCTTCCTGATCTCTGACGGTGTTATGCCATCAAATGAAGGTCGTGGTTATGTACTACGTCGTATTATTCGTCGTGCTGTACGTCACGGTAATAAATTAGGCGCTAAAGGCCCATTCTTCAACAAACTTGTTGCTAAAATGGTTGAGTTGATGGGCGATATTTCTGAAGATCTAGTAAAACAGCAAGCAATTGTTGAAAAAATCTTACTTATCGAAGAAGAACAATTTGGTAAAACGCTAGAACGTGGTCTGAACATTCTAGACAACGAACTGTCACAACTAGAAGGGACTGTTGTTCCTGGTGATGTGGTATTTAAACTGTATGACACTTACGGTTTCCCATCAGATTTAACGGCTGACATCGCGCGTGAACGTGAGTTAACGATTGATGAAGACGGCTTTAAAGTCGCGATGGAAGCGCAGCGTAATCGTGCTCGTCAAGGTTCAAACTTTGGCACAGATTACAACGACATGCTAAAAATTGATGCAAACACTGAATTCTTAGGTTATCAAACGCTGACATCTGATGCACAAATTGTAGCGTTAATCAGAGACAATGCTGAAGTTGAAATCTTAAATGACGGTCAAGCAGGCGCGATTGTTTTAAATAAAACGCCATTTTACGCAGAAGCGGGTGGCCAATCAGGTGACCAAGGTGTAATTAAACTGGGCGATGCTGTATTTACCGTAACCGATACTAAGAAAGCCGGTAACGCCGTTGTTCACTTTGGTACTGTTTCAGGTGTTATCGAAGTAAATAGCCAAGTTATTGCCGATGTTGATGTTAATCGCCGTAAAGCGATTGGCCTTAACCACTCTGTTACTCATCTCGCACACGCAGCACTACGTAAAGTTGTTGGTGAAAATGTCCAACAGAAAGGTTCACTAGTATTACCTGAACGTTTACGTTTCGATTTCTCACACTTTGAAGGCGTAACTGCAGCGCAACTGCTTGAAGTTGAACGTCTGGTGAATGCACAAATTCGAGCCAACCACGAAGTAGTGACTGAAGTGATGGACATTGACGCTGCGCGTGAAGCCGGTGCAATGGCATTATTTGGTGAGAAATACGATGACGAAGTACGCGTAGTACGCATGGGTGACTTCTCTATCGAATTATGTGGTGGTACGCATGTTAAACGTACCGGTGACATTGGTTTCTTCAAAATCCTATCTGAGAGCGGCATTGCAGCAGGCGTACGCCGTGTTGAAGCGGTAACTGGTGATTCTGCATTAGCGTATGTGCACGACCTTGTAGCTAAAATGCAAGAAACTGCAGGTTTAGTGAAAGCGGATCCAAATACATTGGCGGCGAAAGTTGGCCAAGTATTAGAGCGTAATCGTAGCCTAGAAAAAGAAGTTGAAAAGTTAAACGTACAAGTAGCCAGTGCTGCTAATGCTAACTTGATCGACCAGGTACAAATGATTAATGGTGTTAAAGTACTTGTAGCGAACCTAAAAGGTGCGGATCCTAAGTCATTACGTAGCTCGATGGATGAACTGAAGAACAAACTGCAAAGCGGTATCATTGTGCTTGGTATTCCAGGTGAGGGTAAAGTTAACTTGATTACCGGTGTTACTAAAGATTTAATCGGTAAAGTGAAAGCGGGTGAGCTAGTAAGCTTCCTTGCTCTTCAAGTTGGCGGTAAAGGCGGTGGTCGTCCAGATATGGCTCAGGCTGGTGGTTCAAACCCTGAAGCGCTTGCAGCTGCTCTTGAGTCTGTGACGCCTTGGTTAACTGAAAAACTATAAGTCAGTACTATTAATTAGTTAACAATGATTAGCGAGTCGTTAGTTAGTCATGGTTGTTAGCTAAGTTTAAATAAACAGTGTAATGGCAACGAGTAGGCAGTCCTGCTCGTTGTTGTGAGCACAGGCGGTGATAATTTAAAGGTTATTAAAGGAAGTTAGTTGTGGCGTTGTATGTACAAAAATATGGGGGTACTTCAGTTGGTTCAATCGAACGAATTGAAGCTGTTGCCCAGCGAGTGAAAAAATCTCGTGCACAGGGAAATCAAATAGTTGTGGTCGTGTCGGCAATGTCTGGTGAAACTAACCGTTTGCTGGGTATGGCGAAAGCGCTCGATGAGCACGCAGATCGCAGAGAAATGGATGTATTAGTTTCAACGGGTGAACAAGTGACTATCGCATTGTTAACCATCGCCTTGCAAAAAGCAGGTGTCGATGCAATTTCAATGACTGGTGATCAAGTTCAAATGAAAACCGATAGCAGCCATGGTAAGGCGCGTATCAAAACCGTTGAAACGGACAACTTACAACGTTATCTAGATGAAGGTAAGGTCGTCGTAGTTGCTGGTTTCCAAGGCCGTGATGAAGATAATAATATCACGACATTGGGCCGTGGCGGCTCAGACACCACCGCAGTAGCAATTGCTGCTGTATTGAAAGCTGATGAATGTCAGATTTATACTGACGTTAATGGCGTCTATACTACCGACCCTCGGGTTGAACCGCGCGCACGGAAATTGGATTGCATCACTTTTGAAGAGATGCTTGAAATGGCGAGCTTAGGTGCCAAAGTATTACAAATTCGTTCAGTCGAGTTTGCAGGGAAATACAATGTACCTTTACGTGTACTATCTTCATTTGAAGATGGTGAAGGGACCTTGATTACTTACGAGGACGTAAAAAAAATGGAATCAGCAATCATATCTGGCATTGCGTTTAATCGCGATGAAGCAAGTTTAACTATATCAGGAATTCCTGATGAACCTTTAGTCGCAGCAAGTATTTTAACGCCAATTGGCGATGCCGATATTGATGTCGATGTTATCGTCCAAAATCCACATGGTAAAGACGGCCTCGTTGATTTTACTTTCACTGTCCATCGCGATGATTATCACGCTGCGAAAGTGTTATTGGAAAAGACTTGTGAAGAATTATGTGGAAAAGATGTGCAAGGTAACGATCGTATTGCTAAAATTTCAATTGTAGGTGTCGGTATGTGGAATCATCCCGGCGTCGCTAAAACAATGTTTGAAGTGTTAGGGAACGAAGGGATCAACATGCAGTTAATTTCGACTTCTGAAATTAAGATATCTGTAATAGTTGACGAAAAATATTTAGAACTTGGTGTACGTGCATTGCACGCTGCATTCAACTTGGATGTCGCTTAAACTGAGTGAATAAACAACAAATTAAGGCTTATTTATTCTTTTCTTGTTTTATATTGAAGCTTTTAATAGAATAATAAGCGGCTATCAAAAATTTAATGAATTAGTTAAGGAATATATTAATGCTAATATTGACGCGCCGAGTTGGCGAAACACTTATGATTGGTGATGAAGTTACAGTTACCGTTCTAGGTGTTAAAGGAAATCAAGTTCGTATCGGTGTTAATGCGCCTAAAGAAGTATCTGTTCATCGTGAAGAGATCTACATGCGAATTCAAGCAGAAAAAGGCGAAAGCCCTGAAGGCAACTTCTAAATTAGAATAATGAATATTATTGCAGATTGGGTTTAGCGACGGCTAAGCCCTTTTTTTTATCTGTTTTTTGACTGTTTTGGGGTTTTCATCTCATTTTTGCTGCAATAGTAGTATTGTTGTTTGAAACTTAAACAGTTATTAAGGCGCCGATAATTAACGTTTGACTTATTTTCCAGTATCCGTATTATGAGCGCCAACAACACGGAGAGGTGGCCGAGTGGCCGAAGGCGCTCCCCTGCTAAGGGAGTATGGGCTTTAAATCCCATCGAGGGTTCGAATCCCTCCCTCTCCGCCATTGTTGTCCTGCTCCTATCACATATTGGAAAATGTGTTATAGTGTTTGGGTCGGCTTTTTGGACGTTGTAAGAAATAATTGTTATGCGGATGTAGCTCAGCTGGATAGAGTACCTGGCTACGAACCAGGCGGTCGGAGGTTCGAATCCTCCCATCCGCACCATTATTTCGATTAGAATTAATTCTAAGTAATTAGTAGAAGTTGAAAATACTTAATCTAGTTATAAAAAATTATAGGTTAGACCAAATATGTGCGGATGTAGCTCAGCTGGATAGAGTACCTGGCTACGAACCAGGCGGTCGGAGGTTCGAATCCTCCCATCCGCACCATTGGTTTTAATTGAAGAATAAGTAAGACAGAATAAATTATGTGCGGACGTAGCTCAGCTGGATAGAGTACCTGGCTACGAACCAGGCGGTCGAAGGTTCGACTCCTTCCGTCCGCACCATTTATTCAAATCACCTAGAGATTTCAAACTAGACGTTGTAGAACGATAAACTAATAGAACAAATTATGTGCGGATGTAGCTCAGCTGGATAGAGTACCTGGCTACGAACCAGGCGGTCGGAGGTTCGAATCCTCCCATCCGCACCATTTGTTCAAACCACAATTTGATTTTTATGGTTTAATTCGTTAAACGGTAAAATAAAACAAGTTCTTAAAATAGAATATGTGCGGATGTAGCTCAGCTGGATAGAGTACCTGGCTACGAACCAGGCGGTCGGAGGTTCGAATCCTCCCATCCGCACCATCTATTTTAAATATAGTTTTTTGTGCGGACGTAGCTCAGCTGGATAGAGTACTTGGCTACGAACCAGGCGGTCGAAGGTTCGAATCCTTCCGTCCGCACCATTTATTATATTATTACGAATTTTCCAATGTAAGTCTTTACATTGTCGAGGTTATTCGTAATAATAGGGTTTGTGTGGAGAGGTGGCCGAGTGGCCGAAGGCGCTCCCCTGCTAAGGGAGTATGGGCTTTAAATCCCATCGAGAGTTCGAATCTCTCCCTCTCCGCCATTAATTAAAGAAACCGCTTAATAGCGGTTTTTTTATGCCTGAAATTTAGTGAACCCTAATCTTCTATCACCTAAGCTATTTTCTTATGCCATCTTATTCTATTCTCTATTCTCTATTCTCTAGCATCTGCACTGCTTTACAGCGCCTGTGTAGTATCAATTACACTAACTCGTCAGATACATCATCAAGCTTAAAAAAGCGATGGTCACGCTGGTGCCACAGATAATGTAAATAAAACCTTTCTTACCTTGCTGTATTGTCCAGTTGTTGTATTGCAAAAAGCCAAACCACAAGATGCTAAGTATCAAAGGTAATAAAAAAAATTTAAACATAAACTCCCCAACGTAGCGATTAATCACTATTTATTGAATTATATAGTGGCTAAACTGTCCTACCACTTTAATTATACTCTGCATATTTATCATTTTGATAAATATGCTAATGTGTCGATAAGTACATTAAGCAATAATATTAGCATGCCTAACTTTGATTATACGTCTAACTTCAATATATAGTGTGACTTAATTCTCTTGCTAGACATACTGTGAGTAAATGAAATTAGAGGGTTAAATGGGTCTTTGGTTATTATTTTTAAGTAGTTTTACGTCTGCGACCATTTTACCTGGTAGTTCGGAAATATTATTAACCGCGATGCTGCTTGAAGGAGTGTGGTCACACTGGCAACTTTTCATCATGGCCACCAGTGGTAATGTATTAGGGTCTATCCTTACTTTCTACATGGGGTATTTCATCTATGCGAAGAAACCCATCGATTTTTCAGCTAATAAGCATTACCGCCGCGTACATGATGTGATCCAACGGTGGGGGTGGAGTAGCTTGTTATTGAGTTGGTTGCCTATTTTTGGTGATGTTTTTTGTTTATTAGCTGGTTGGTTACGTTTAAATCCGGTGCTTTCTTTTATCGCTATCATGCTTGGTAAATCAATGCGTTATGCAGTTTTAATCTGGTTTATGAGTTCAGTTGGCTGATGATTTTTATATTTAACTTTCATGTTTAAGAGCATGGACAAGGAATTTTTGATGCGTTTTAATGCTTTTTATAGTGCGGTAGTACTAGGCTCTTCAATGATATTACTGGGAGGCTGCTCATTATTAGATAAAAACAATGATGTTGTGGCATTGCCTGCAGGAATGACCCTAGTTGATAAACAACTGAAAGCCCCTGATAGCTTGTTAATCCCTTATGAAAAATATCAGTTAAGCAACGGCCTTACGGTGATCTTACATGAAGACGATTCCGATCCCTTGACCTATGTTGATATGACTTACCATGTTGGCTCTGCACGTGAAGAGCTGGGTAAATCAGGTTTCGCGCATTTCTTTGAACATATGATGTTCCAAGGCAGTAAACATGTCGGTGATCAGCAGCATTTTAAAATTGTGAATGAAGCTGGCGGATCAATGAATGGTAGTACCAATCAAGATAGAACCAACTATTATCAAACCGTACCGGCTAATCAATTAGAGAAAATGCTGTGGCTAGAAGCCGATCGCATGGGTTTTTTATTAGATGCAGTCGATCAGCGTAAGTTTGAGATCCAACGTGCGACGGTCAAAAATGAACGTTCACAGCGTGTCGACAACCGTCCTTATGGCTTACTTGGTGAACGTATTGGTGAAGCTTTATATCCACGAGACCATCCTTATTCTTGGCAGCCTATTGGTTATGTTGAAGATTTAGACCGTGTTGATGTAAATGATTTAAAACAGTTTTTCTTACGCTGGTATGGACCAAACAACGCAACATTAACGATTGCTGGTAAATTTGATAAAGCCGATACGTTAGCTTGGGTGAATCAGTATTTTGCTACTATCCCTAAAGGTCCTGAAGTAAAAGACGTCGAGCCTGCACCTGTGAGTCTGGATAAAGATCGTTATATTACCTTAGAAGACAATGTGCCTCAGCCAATGCTGTATATCAGCTATCCAACAGTGTACATGGGCCATAAAGACGAAGCGCCATTGGATTTGTTTGCCTATGCCTTGGGTGGTGGTAAGAACTCAGTGCTGTATAAAGATCTGGTAGAGACGGGTTATGCCACCAATGTTGCGGCTTATCATAGTTGCAGTGAACTCAGTTGTACCTTTGATATCTACACTCAACCGAATCCACAAAAAGGTATGGAGCTTGCTCCGCTACTGGATAAAATAAATGCGTCGATTAAAAAATTAGCAGCACAAGGTATCGCGGATTCTGAAGTGACACGTTTGCGCTCGATTATTGAAAGTTCAACGGTATTTGGTATGCAGAGCGTCGCAGGCAAAGCCAAAGAGCTGGCATTAGGGGAAACTTTAATGAATGATCCTAATTATATAACTAAAGGATTGTCTGTCTTTAATAATATTAGTGCAGAAGAAGGCATCGCGAGTTATACAAAGTACCTCGAAAACAAGCCTAAAGTGATCATGAGTGTGGTACCAAAAGGGAAATTACAATATATAGCCCACCAACCGACATTCAGCCCAGCACCACGTGGTATTGATAAACTCGATACGCCGCCAGCTAAAACACTTGCTGTGCGTACAACGCAAGACAGCTTTGATCGTTCAGTAATGCCAAGCGCGGGCAGTAACCCACAGCAAACATTACCGACATTGTGGCGCCAGTCATTAGCCAATGATATTCAAGTATTGGGTACTGTGTATGATGAAACGCCGACGGTCAGTATTCAAATTAATTTGAAAGGTGGGCGACGTGTTGAAAGTCTTAATAATCAAGGTGTAGCGAATTTAACTGCAGCGATGATGAATCAATCGACAACGCTACATAGTTCGGCACAACTCAATGATCAGCTACAATCATTAGGCAGTAGCATTCATTTCTCTGCGGGCCTATATGGGACTAGCATCAGTGTAAATAGCTTATCTAAAAACTTACCCGCAACACTGGCTATATTAGAAGAAAAATTATTTAAACCCGGTTTCGTTGATGCTGATTTCACTCGTATTAAAGCCCAATCAAGACAGGCTTCATTACAAAATCAACAACGTGTTGGTTGGTTGGGGCAATTAGCCACGCAACGTATTTTATATGGTGAAGACCGCGTCACTGGCAACCCCTCTTCTGGTACCTTAAAAAACCAAGCGAGCTTAACTGCTGACGATGTGCTTGGTTATTATCAGCAGTATTACAATGTGGCCGAAGCTAAAATTGTGGTGGTAGGGGATGTCAGTGAAGCGGCGATAACGAAATCGTTAGGTTTCTTACAACAAGGTGCGCGTTTACCAGCGGTGACTTATCCTACCCTGGCAAAAGCCCCATTATGGCAACCAAATACCTTATATATCGTCGATAAACCCGATGCGGTTCAATCTGTGGTTAAAGTGGTCTCGCCCGCAATCCCTTATGATGTGACGGGTGATTTCTTTAAAGCCAATCTGATGAACTTTAATTTAGGCGGTAACTTTAACAGCCGTTTAAATCAGAACTTGCGTGAAAACAAGGGTTATACCTATGGCGCGACTACAGGATTTTATGCGGATCGTGAATACGGCTACTTCTCTGCCTCTGCGGATGTGCGTGCTGAAGTCACTGGCGATGCAATAAAAGAAACATTAACAGAATTAAAAGGTTATGTTAAAGGTGGTATTACTGATTCTGAATTGGACTACATGAAGAGTGCGGTATCACAGCAAGAAGCACTGTCTTATGAAACACCAGCACAGAAGTCTAATTTCTTAATGCAGTTGCTGTTATTAGATTTATCACCTGACTTTGTCGATCAGCAAGCTAAAATTATCCAAGCGATGAATAAGTCTGAAATTCAAGCATTGGCAAAGACTTACTTATCGAGCGATCAATTTTCTGTTATTGTGGTGGGTGATCGTCATTTGATTGAAAAACAGGTACAGGATTTTGGCTTAGATATTCAAGTCTTTAACCTGTTAGATAAATAATAGACTTAAAATTAACTTTGAAGGTTGGCACATTGATAGTGCAACCTTTAAGGTGCTACTTTTATATAGTTCATTGGTGGATTTAATTTGAACGTAACATTTGAATCTCTGATTTCAAAATTATCAGAGCCAAGCAACATACAGTCCCTAAACGGTATTACTCGCGGCATTGAACGTGAGTGTTTACGCGTAAATGCAGCAGGGGATCTATCTAAAAACGACCATCCTGTAGCGTTTGGCTCGGCATTAACTCATCAGCACATTACCACAGACTATTCTGAAAGCTTACTCGAATTTATTACCCCTGTGAGTGACAGTGCTGCGATGGCACAACAGCAGTTGAGCGACATCCATCGTCAAGTAGCAAACAAACTCGATGGTGAATTATTCTGGCCTTCAAGTATGCCTTGTCAGGTTAATGATGAAAATGATATTCCATTAGCAAAATATGGTACGTCGAATACTGGGAAAATGAAGCACACATACCGTATAGGTCTAAAGCACCGTTATGGCAGTAGCATGCAAATTATTTCAGGGTTACATTATAACGTGTCATTGCCGGTTACATTCTGGCAAACGCTTTATGATTTAAAAGGTGAAACTGGCGAACTGCAAGATTTCATTTCTCACAGTTACATGGGACTGATCCGTAACTTTTACCGCTTTGGTTGGTTAGTACCGTATTTATTTGGTGCATCGCCAGCATTAAACCGTTCATTTTTACCCGCTGAAAAACATACGCCGTTTTCAACCTTGGGTGAAAATACCTTATACATGCCGTATGCAACGTCATTACGTATGAGTGATTTGGGTTATACCAATAATGCTCAAGATGATTTAGTTATTTGTCATAATACCCTAGATAACTATACTGATAGCTTGAAAAAAGCGATTAAAACTAAAGCGCCAGAATTTGCCAATATAGGTATTAAAGTCGATGGTGAATATCGTCAGCTTAATGACAACGTATTGCAAATTGAAAACGAGTTGTATGCACCAATTCGACCTAAGCGTGTTGCCAATTCAAATGAAAAACCATCTGAAGCATTGGCGGCGCGTGGTATCGAGTACATTGAGATCCGTTCTCTGGATGTGAATCCCTTTGTTGCGACTGGTATTACAACGGCACAAATGTCGGTATTAGACAGTCTGTTAGTGTGGATGGCTTTGCAACCTTCAGCACCGATGACGGCTGATGAAATGGGCGTATGTCGTGATAACAGTACCAAAGTGGTCATGGAAGGGCGTAAACCAGGTTTAAAATTAGAATTAGATGGTAAACCACAAATGCTTACTGACGTAGCGAGCAATATCCTTGCGGAAGTGCAGCAAGTTGCTCAGCTATTAGATGGCGCGCAATTAGCAACAAACACTGCAGCGAGCAACTTTGCTCAAGCGGTCGCTCAGCAGCAGGCATTACTGAGTGATCCTCAAGCGTTACTATCAGGGCAAGTACTGGCAGCAATGCAAGAGCAAGGTCTAGAGCACAATGATTTTATTTTAAACTTAGCCAATAAGTATAAAGCAGAATTGTTAGCCGCGGATTATGGCCATTGGGATGAGACTTACTTTGCCCAAATGCAGCAGCAGTCCGTTGCTCTGCAGCAGCAGATTGAAGCCGCTGATACGCTTGGTTTTGATGCGTTTTTAACTGAATATTTTGATGAAGCTAAAAAATAGCTAAAAAAAAGAGCCTTAATAAGGCTCCAAAAAATGAAAAAACAACTCTTGCACTTAATCTGACTACAGGATGTAGTTATGGTTCATAAATAATTGTAAAAGTTGAAAAATAGATAAAAAAAAGGAGCCTTAATAGGGCTCCCAAAAAATGAAAAAACAACTCTTGCACTTAATCTGACTACAGCATTAGGCAATGGTTCATAAAATTATTATTTGTTTATTAAATTATTTCAAAGGAGTGTTAATAATGCCATTACTAGATAGTTTTACGGTCGACCATACCATCATGAATGCCCCAGCAGTGCGTATTGCCAAAACGATGGCCACACCAAGCAAGGATACTATTACTGTCTTTGACCTGCGTTTCTGCGTACCAAATAAAGAAATCTTAAGTGAAAAAGGCATTCATACTTTAGAACATCTTTATGCTGGTTTTATGCGAGACCACCTTAATTCAGCAACGGTAGAGATTATTGACCTTTCACCAATGGGTTGTCGTACTGGTTTCTACATGAGCCTGATTGGCGCTCCGACTGAGCAACAAGTTGCGGATGCTTGGTTAGCGGCAATGAAAGATGTATTGACGGTTAAAGATCAGAATGCCATTCCTGAATTAAACGAATATCAATGCGGTACTTACCAGATGCATTCGTTAGACGAGGCCAAACAAATTGCGCAGGCGATTGTGACAGCAGGTATTGGCGTGAATAAAAATGATGATTTGCTGTTAGCAGATGAAATTCTAAATAAACTGTAATGATTAAGGCGACAATTGAGTCGCCTTTTTTATAATCGCAAGTATTGCATAACAAGGAGCACGTATGAAAGCACGACTGCAGGTTAACAAAAAAGCTTATTTGGTGGCACTGTTTAGTTTAGTTTTAACGGCATGCTCAACAGTAACAGTCAGTACCGATTACGATCAAAGCGCAGATTTTAGCGCACTGAAAGGTTTTGCTTGGTTACCTGAATCGGCAAAAGTTGAAAAAGAAAGCGCCTATTTGAATAATCGGATTATGGATGTACGTATTACCAAGGTGGTGAACCAACAACTTATCGCTCAAGGTTTTTCATTTTCCAGTGCGCCTGATTTTTATGTGAATTACAGTATTACCTCGGAAAAGAAAACCGATATTCGTAGCTATGATAATTATTCTGGCTACGGGCCAAGTTGGGGCTGGGGAGTCGGTTATGGACACCGTGGGATGTCACTGAATGCGCATACCGAAACACGTGTTGATGAGTATCAGCAAGGCAGCTTAATTATTGATGTGATTGATCCGAAGAGCTTAGAGTTAGTTTGGCGCGGTATTGGTAGTAAACGACTACCGGAATCGACAGATGCAGCTGAGATGGACAAGTTAGTGGCTAATATCGTTAAGAGTATCCTAGTAAAATTTCCGCCTAAAGCCGGAAAATAATATTAAGTAGTAATCACAATACTAGCCTGTCATTGCAGTCGTTCGTTTTTTATTGCACAAACAAAAATGAGCAACCTAGGTTGCTCATTTTTTATAACATCAATCGGCGTTATTAAAAGCTGTTATTAATGGCTTTTATTGACCGTTCTGCTCAATGTCTTATTTCTGGTTTTCACGGGCAATTGCACGATAGCCAATATCGGTACGGTAGAAAGCACCTTGCCAATTGATTTGCGCCGCTAGCTTGTAAGCATTTTCTTGCGCTTCAGTGACTGTGTTTCCTAGTGCTGTAGCACAAAGTACACGGCCGCCGTTCGTCACAATGTTATCACCTTGCAATGCAGTACCGGCGTGGAAAACTTTACTTTCTGTTGAGTCAGCTTTTGGTAGACCAGTAATGATATCGCCTTTAGCGTAATCAGCAGGGTAACCGCCAGCCGCAATAACCACACCAACCGCAGCACGTTCGTCATAATCAGCCGTTACTGTATCTAGTTTTCCGGCTACAGCAGCAAGACAAAGTTCAACAAGGTCTGATTTTAAACGCATCATGATAGGTTGTGTTTCTGGGTCACCAAAACGGCAGTTATATTCAAGTACTTTTGCAGTGCCATCAGGTGCAACCATCAGACCCGCATAAAGAAAACCTGTATAAGTATTGCCTTCTGCTTTCATACCATCAACAGTTGGGCGAATAACTTCATTCATTGCAAAGTCATGGACAGCTTGTGTCACTACAGGTGCTGGTGAGTAAGCACCCATACCACCGGTGTTTGGACCTTTATCACCATTATCACGGGCTTTGTGATCTTGGCTTGTCGCTAGTGCAAGAATATTTTCGCCATCAACCATGACAATGAAACTAGCTTCTTCACCAACTAAAAATTCTTCGACAACAACACGTGCACCAGCATCGCCAAATTTGTTACCTTCAAGCATGTCGTCAATTGCAGCAAATGCTTGTGCTTCAGTGTCAGCGATAATAACGCCTTTACCTGCCGCTAGGCCATCTGCTTTGATTACAATCGGGCAACCCATTTCGCTGATGTAAGCTTTTGCTGGTGCGACTTCAGTGAAATTTTGGTATGCCGCAGTTGGGATGTTATGACGGGCAAAGAAATCTTTCGAGAATGCTTTAGAGCCTTCTAATTGCGCTGCACCTTGGGTTGGACCAAAGATAGCTAAACCTTCAGCTTGGAATGCATCAACAACACCAAGTACTAATGGTACTTCAGGACCAACTATCGTTAGTTCAATCTTGTTCTCTTGTGCAAATGCAACGAGCGCTGGAATATCTTCAACTTGAATAGGTACATTTTTACATTTGTTTTCTAGTGAAGAACCAATATTACCGGGTGCGATAAATACTGTTTCAACATGTTTAGACTGAGCCGCTTTCCAACCTAGGGCGTGTTCACGACCACCGCCACCAATAATTAATACGTTCATAATGATGTTATTCCTTTTACTTTATGCGCTAATCTTGGCGGTACTCTACGATACTT
The DNA here is from genome assembly GCF_002836355.1 of Moritella sp. Urea-trap-13. NCBI lineage: Bacteria > Pseudomonadati > Pseudomonadota > Gammaproteobacteria > Alteromonadales > Moritellaceae > Moritella > Moritella sp. Urea-trap-13. Next base: position 10,292 of record NZ_PJCA01000037.1, on the reverse strand, counting down.
AGCAAGATTTATAATTGAGTGAGAGCAGTACGATAAAGACGGAGTGTGTCGCCGTCCTTATCGTATTCTTAAGCTATGTGCTTTTTACTACAAGCTTAGTGACGGAAGTGACGCATGCCTGTAAAGATCATGGTCATACCGTGTTCGTTAGCCGCATCGATAATTTCATTATCACGGATTGAACCACCTGGTTGGATCACACATTTAATACCCGCAGCCGCTGCAGCATCAATGCCGTCACGGAATGGGAAGAATGCATCAGATGCCATTACAGAACCTTCAACAACGAGGCCTTCGTCAGCGGCTTTAATACCAGCAACTTTAGCACTGTAAACACGGCTCATTTGGCCTGCACCAACCCCAATCGTTACGCCATTTTTTGCGTAAACAATGGCATTTGATTTAACAAATTTAGCCACTTTCCAGCAGAATAATAGGTCAGTCAGTTCTTTTTCACTTGGTTGACGCTCTGATACTACCGTTAGGTCATCTAGGCCTACCATGCCACGATCACGATCTTGTACTAAGATACCGCCGTTAACACGTTTGATATCGAACTCACCGTTTTTAGCTGTCCATTCACCACATTCAAGTAAACGTACATTTTTCTTGCTGGCAACGATAGCGCTCGCTTCTGCACTTACTGATGGGGCAATGATCACTTCGGTGAATTGACGGTCAACGATTGCTTGTGCTGTTACTGCGTCAAGTTCACGGTTGAATGCAATTATGCCACCGAATGCTGATGTTGGGTCGGTTTTAAATGCGCTGTCGTAAGCGCTTAAAATGTCTTCACCAATCGCCACACCACATGGATTTGCGTGTTTAACAATAACGCATGCAGGTGCATCGAATTCTTTCACACATTCTAGTGCTGAGTCAGTATCTGCGATGTTGTTATAAGATAATGCTTTACCTTGCAGCTGTGTTGCTGTTGCAACAGAAGCTTCAGTCGTATGTTTTTCAACATAGAATGCGGCATCTTGGTGGCTGTTTTCACCGTAACGCATATCTTGTTTTTTGATGAACTGGCTGTTGAATGTGCGAGGGAATTTAGATGCTTCATCACCTTCAGTGTTGTCGCCATAGCTCGGAACCATAGTACCGAAATAGTTTGCGATCATACCGTCATAAGCAGCTGTATGTTCAAATGCTGCAATAGCAAGGTCGAAACGGGTTTTATGAGTCATTGAAGTATTGTTTGCAGCCATTTCACTTAATACGCGGTCATAATCGCTAGCATTAACGACGATAGTTACGTCTTTGTGGTTTTTAGCTGCAGAACGAACCATTGTTGGACCACCGATGTCGATATTCTCAACGGCGTCAGCAAGGCTGCAATCTGGATTGGCAACAGTGTTGGCAAATGGGTAAAGGTTAACAACTACAATATCAATCGGGTTGATACCGTGTTCTGACATTACATCAACATCAATATCACGACGGCCAAGAATGCCACCATGTACTTTTGGATGCAGTGTTTTAACACGACCATCCATCATTTCTGGATGACCTGTATAGTCAGAAACTTCTATTACTGGGATGTTATTTTCAGCTAATAACTTAGCTGTACCACCCGTAGATAATAATTCGACACCTTGTTCTACTAGGCCACGAGAAAATTCTACAATACCAGTTTTATCAGACACACTGATAAGTGCACGGCGAATAGGTCGAGCGTTGTCCATTTTACGATTACCTCAAAGTACATTTTATAGAAGGATGTTTTCGGAAAAGGTCGGTTTGACCTTTTACGGAAACATCCTGCACTATGTCCCTTTATACCGATTAACTTTACGCCGCAATTGGCTTACTAAAGTTTTTTAGGTATATAACGTACCGCTGATGGGGGGCATTCTAACTGAAAATTAATTAATTGTGTCGATTTTTTCATAAAAAATTAACGAACAGTATTTTTATACTTTGAATTTAACTACGTCAGTACAATCACGATATATTGTCAGTACAATCGAGGGATATTTATGAGTTATAATTTTATTATTATGATTTTTCACGCATTGATTACGGTGTTGTTATCTAGCGTTTTTTCTTTTTCTTCCAGATCTTCTCTTCCTCACCCCGGAATAGGCGCATGATATTGTCGTAGTGACGTAAAATAATAAGACAAGATAACATGGCGACGGGCAAGGTATATTGGGCTTTGAATATTAAGGTGTAAATAGGCGCGAAGAGGGCGGTGAAAATAGCTGCGGCGGAAGAATAACCGGTTACCGCTAAGGATAATAACCAGCTAGCGACAATGGACGCGCCTAAATCAAAGCCGATAGTTAAGAGCGCGCCAAATGCAGTTGCGACGCCTTTACCACCTTGAAAGTGAAAGAAAATGGGATAAATATGACCAAGACAAGCTGCGATGGCTGTAAGCCCAAGAAAAAATGGTGTGAGGTTTAAGTACCACGCTAGCCAAACTGGTAATGCGCCTTTGAGCATATCAAAAAACAATACTAAACCAGCTGCAAACTTATTGCCTGAACGTAATACGTTAGTCGCACCAGGATTTTGTGAACCGTATTTCCGTGGATCAGGTAGGCGAAATAGGCGGCAAATTAGAATTGCTGAAGAGATGGAACCTAGCAGATAGGCGAAAATGATAAAGATTAAGCTCAATAGGGTCATTACTGATTAATTCTTCTCTAGGTTTGCTGTATTATTACATTATTATATAGATTAATAAATTGCGTGTTGCCACAAGGCTGATAATTACGCTGTTTATTATGGATATAAATAATAATTGAGAAACCTATCATACGCGTTTTCTATTCGCGAGGGTATCCGACCTCTATCAAGTTTATTACGGACGAGCTCATGGACATTGTATTTATTGAAAAATTGGAAGTTTTTACCACGATCGGTGTATACGATTGGGAGAAGGAGATAATTCAGCGCTTAGTCTTTGATTTGCAGATGGCACATGATAACCGCCCTTCAGCATTGACCGATGATATAACCAAAGCATTGGATTATTCAGCAGTCGCGAAAGTAGTGACTGATTTTGCGCAAGGTAATATATTTGAATTGGTTGAAACAATGGCTGAGCAAGTGGCTGAACTATTAATGACAACCTTTGGTATTCCTTGGATCAGTTTAAAATTAAGCAAACCAGGTGCAGTTGCGAATGCAGCAACCGTTGGTGTTTATATTGAACGTGGTCAACGTGATGGATCGTTAGCGTAATGGCTTTAGTGCATATCGGCATCGGTAGTAACATTGATAAAGAAATCAATGTAGCGAACGCACTGCGAGATCTCGATAACATGTTTGATAATTGTCGTGTGTCACCTATTTTCGAAAGTGCAGCGGTTAATTGCACGGGTGATAACTATTATAATTTAGTGGTGGAATTTACCACATCGTTATCGATTACTGCCTTAATGCAGTGTTTAAAAGATCTTGAGATGACACATGGACGTAAAGCGACAGATCGTCGTTATGCACCTCGAACCTTAGATCTGGATTTATTGTTATTTGATAACGTTATCCAATCTGAATCCCCTGTTTTACCTCGGCCTGAAATTGTTTATCACGCGTTTGTGTTATGGCCGCTTGCTGAATTGGCACCGGATTTATGTCATCCGGTATCAGGTATTTCCATGGCTGAGTTATGGCGTGATTTTGATAAATCAACACAGGAATTGATGCTAGCACAGTGGCAATGGCCGAAAATAGCTGAGTTAGTTTAAACGATACAATAGCAACAGCAGTAAGGTTAATCTGACCTAGCGTTAGCATTAACCTTACTGCTGTTCGCATTATTTATTTTTAACGATGACAATCATATAACAATAAAGGAAACATGAATGAGTACTTTGGAAGTGATCGTACTGGCGTTGATTCAGGGATTAACTGAATTCTTACCGGTATCAAGTTCTGCCCACCTTATCTTACCGTCACAATTATTAGGCTGGGAAGACCAAGGTCTTGCTTTTGATGTTGCTGTACATATAGGTACATTATTAGCGGTACTTATTTATTTCCGTGAAGAAGTTGGCACCATGGCAGTTGCTTGGGTACGTTCTCTATTTAAACAACAACACAGTAAAGACAGTCAGTTGGCGTGGTGTATTTTATTGGCGACGATACCAGCTGCCTTGTTTGGTTTCTTTGGTAAAGACTTAATTGAGTTATACCTGCGCAGTACCACTGTGATTGCCACAACGACCATTATTTTTGGTTTGTTATTATGGTGGGCGGATGCCAATGCGACACAAATTAAAGACGAGTACAAAACCGGTTGGAAAGGTGCATTAATCATTGGCTTTGCCCAAATGCTGGCGCTAATTCCGGGTACATCGCGTTCCGGCGTGACCATTACGGCTGGTTTAATGTTAGGACTGAGCCGCAGTGCCGCAGCACGTTTCTCATTCTTAATGTCAATTCCGATTATTGCCATGGCGGGTGGTTATTTAACGCTTAAATTAGTGTTACATGGCGATGTGGTTGAAGCTCTGCAAGCGGGTGAAATTATTACCTTGGTGCGTCCGGTTGATTGGTTTGCGATGGGGCTAGGCGTGATCGTGTCTTTCTTCAGTGCTGTTGCTTGTATTCATGTATTTTTACAAGTACTAGAAAAACTAGGCATGTTTCCGTTTGTTATTTACCGTCTATTGTTAGGCGCGGGTCTGTTCTATTTAATCTATACCCAAGCACTTTAATCTAGCCTTAACGCTAGCTATGCTCGTGAATGCCAAATGAACTTGAATGGGCGCTAAGTGTAAGAATCAATAAAAAGGCTGTTACCCGTGGTAACAGCCTTTTTTGATCTAGCCATTAATTGCGATAATTTATTGAGCGCGTAATGCCGTTAATGCCGTAATACGTTGCGCTGTTAATTGTTGTTTGATCTCGGGTCCACGAAAACCTGCTGCGATAATCGGTTGCACGGCGATGTCACACGCCACACTTAGCATCTTGGTTAGATACTCGGTTGGTGGATATTCGTCGACCAACAACTTGGCTTGACTGCTCGAACAGGTCAGTAATATCTGCTGAAAACGTTCGGGTTTACGCCATGCATCGGTCTGATCGAAGATCGCGATAATATCAGCTGGCGTTAAAGAAATAGCGTTGTGAATATTGCTTTGTTGTGCGCTAACTTGCAGGGCTAAATCACGGTGTTCGTTCGGCACTTTACAGCGTTTAGCGAGGGCTTTAATACTGACTTGGTGATTATTCAGCTGCTGCATTAATGCTGCAAAACGAATGGCTAAGTCAGGCGATAACGAGGCTGAACGCTTTAATTGTATGAGCGCTTGTTGGCCGAGACTGTTTTTTTCAGGCGTAGACTCTGGTTCAAGATCAGTTTCATTTCCGCTATTAATATTTTTGTTTAGGTTAAAGAGGCTGTCGAGTTCAGGCAGGATAATCGCCAATGCGCCAATCTCTTTCAGCACGTTAAAAAATACCTCAGGGTTAGCAGCAGATAAAGTTTTTTCTACTTCTTGCCACACTCGCTCTGGGGTTAATTCGGCAAGATCACCAGCTTGGGTCATTGCCTGCATCAACATCAGTGTTTCATCGGCAATAGTAAAACCAAGCTGATGAAAACGCGCAGCAAAACGAGCTACACGTAATACGCGCAGCGGATCTTCACTGAAGCTAGCCGATATATGACGGAGTAGTCGATTATCTAAATCTGCCCGGGCATTGAGCGGATCAATCACTTGGCCACTCTGGTCTTCAACTATGGCATTTATGGTTAGGTCTCGACGTACAAGGTCTTGTTCAAGAGTGACATCGGGCGCGGCATAGCAGGTGAAACCAGTATAACCTGAGCCACTCTTACGTTCAGTGCGTGCTAGGGCGTATTCTTGTTTAGTGCGCGGATGTAAGAATACCGGAAAATCTTTACCCACTTGCTGGTAACCTTGCGCGAGCATTTCTGCCGGCGTGGCACCGACAACAACAAAATCTTTGTCTTTTACTGGTAGAGATAATAGCTTGTCACGCACCGCGCCGCCGACTAAATATATTTGCACTAAACAACCCCTGTTACTTTACTTTAATAATGGCTTCAAGATAATTACATGATATTGGTTAATTATACCCTAACGGCTTAGAAACTCGATCTTTGCTGTCGATAGTGATGGTTAACTTACTCTGATTCAGCATAAGTTGATGATTAATCACCATCTAACGACTTATTCATGAATAAAACTGTATTTTTATCGTCTATTTTTGACATTTTGTTGTCTAGCTATTAACGTGAAGGATCAATCATAGGATGATAATCATAGATGTATACTGAGTTTTTTCATTTAAAAGAAGTGCCTTTCTCTATCGCGCCAGATCCTCGATTCTTTTTTTTGAGTGATAGGCATAAAGAAGCACTGACGCACCTAACTTATGGTTTGCAAGGTGCTGGCGGTTTTGTCATGTTGACGGGGGAAGTTGGTACCGGTAAAACCACTGTGTCGCGAGCCTTAATACAAAAGTTGAGCAAAACGACGGTGGTGGGTTATATCCATAATCCTGCGGTCAGTGAATTAGAGTTGTTAGCGACCTTATGTGATGAATTTAAACTTGATTATGATAAGCATAACTTGAGTTTAAAAATGCTGTTTGACCTCTTACATCATTACTTATTGGCGAATTGTCAGCAAGGTAAAGCCTGTGTGGTTATCATTGATGAGGCGCAGTTACTATCAACGGCGGCCTTAGAGCAATTACGCTTGTTAACCAATCTCGATGTTGACCATAAAAAGCTATTACATATCGTCCTTATTGGTCAGCCTGAATTACAGCAAAAATTAAAACAACCTGAGTTACGTCAACTCGCGCAGCGTATTACCGCGCGTTATCATTTATTGCCGCTGACTGAAATCGAATTGGCGAGTTACGTCGCTTACCGTCTGAGTATTGCATCGGGCAATCCGGGGTTATTTAGTCGTAAGATATTAAAACGTATTCACCAACATACTTTAGGTGTACCCCGTTTAGTGAACCTTATTTGTGATAAATCGCTCTATTATGCGTTCAAAAATAGGGATGATAAAATTACTCTACAGCATATTAAAGCTGCGGTAATCGCCGTTGCTATCGACACCCCTGTCACATCAAAAAAAGCCGCGCCGAGTTTAGCTGGGTTAACCGTCATATTATGCCTAGGATTGGTGTTCACAGCTTTTCAGTTCGGGGTGTTTAATCTTGCTGACGATAACGCTACTGTAACCCGCTCTAATGAAACTGTTATTGCGACGATTAATAGCGATAGCGCCGCAACGTATTTAGATGACGAAAGCAGCGGGCTAAATGTGGATACTGTGGCTAAACCTGCGTTGGTTAGCAGTGAAGTAATGTCTGAAAAAGCCTTATTCTCCGAGGTTAAATCAGCACGAGATAGCAACAGCGCCACCCAATTCTTATATAAAGAATGGGGTTATGATATCGCCTTGCAGGATGCAACCTGTCGTAATGCACAACATGCTAACTTACGTTGTCTGCAGCGCCAAGGTAACTATGCCCAGTTAGTGCAGTATAATTTACCTGTAGTCGCACGACTGTTAGATAATTTAGGTGAAGAGTATTACGCAACAGTATTAAGTATTACGGCATTAGGTGTGGAACTGCAATTAAGTAATAGTCACCTACTCGTGAGCCAAGCTTGGTTTGAAAAAAACTGGAGTGGTGATTTTACATTATTCTGGACCGCTCCAAGTCGGTTTAAAAATAGCTTAAAGAAAAACGATAAAGGTCAATTGGTTAGTTGGCTAGATCGAAATGTCAGTGCCGCATTGGGTGAGGACGCGGTATCTGGAACGCGGTTTGATTGGCCATTAATGCAAAAAGTAATGCGCTTTCAACAGCAATCGGGCTTAACGGCAGATGGTATTGTTGGTCCTCAGACTATGATGACGGTAGTGCATTATGCTGATAGCACTGTGCCTAAATTGAATGTGGCAACACATCTTGCGGAGAAAAAATGAATCTTTTAGTCGGTAAAGTATTAACTGTATTCAGTACTAGCTTAGTCGTGAGTGTATTATTGAGTCCGAACTTACTCGCAAATACCAATATATCAATGGGCGTTGAGCAAACCGACCCTCTGACTATGCTAAAGTTAGCTGATATTGAGTTTGAGCATCCTCTGTCTGTGGTTGATATACCGGAACCCGTGACATCGATCACCGCTCCTGCCTATTCGGCAAATAATACCGCTGCCGTGATTCCAATGACTAAGCCAGAAATACCGCTTGATAGTGGTTCTGAGCAACTAAGTATGAATGATGAATTATCCAATGAGCATGTCTCAGCGGATCTACTGGCCAAATTTAATCGTGCACTCACAGCGACAAGTGATGCGGATAGCATACCAGTTAAGGAAGTCGCAGAAAGTTATAACGCTGTGCCTATTGCCGATTTACCACAGCACTTACGCGAACAAATACCAGACATCAGTTATAGCTCGCATATATATTCGTCTAAAATTAACAACCGCAGTGTACGTCTTAACAATCGCGATCTACGCGAGGGTAGTTGGTTAACAGATAATATTGAAGTACTCGAGATATTACAAAATGAAGTGATTATGCGTGTCGGTGCACAGAGCTTTAGTTTGAATGCATTATCTGACTGGTCGGCGTAAAAAAAATAGCGCCAAGGGATGTCCCTTCGCGCTATATATCAGGGCGTTCTGCTCTTACTGTTTTGCTAATCTAGTTATCACTGCATCGGCTTCAACCATAATACGGTCGACAATCACTGCCACACTCGGTACATCGTTGATCAAACCTTGCGATTGACCAATAAATTGCACGCCTGTTGTCAGATCACCTGCAATCGTAGCCGCTTCTAGTTTCTCTGTCGCCGCGCCAAAATAAGACAATTGCTTGATCTTGTCGAATTGCACAAACACACCAGCAACCAATTTCCAAAATGGTAAATCAACCATTTTAGCTGCCTTCAGCGATTTAAATAATGCCAGTGCGAAATTCATTGGCTTTTTCGTTGCTTTAATAGAGGCGGGCGTTTTTAGGACGCGGGCATAAAGACCATCAAAGTTTTTCGAATAGATAGTATCGTTTTCTGATTTTCCAGTGATCACGTGTTTAACGTCATTATGCAGTGCGCTTTCTTGGCTGGTGGCAAAGCGAGAACCCATTGCCACGCCTTCAGCGCCAAGCGCTAAGGCTGCAGCTAGGCCGCGACCATCGGCAAAACCACCGGTTGCGATCACGGGAATATCAACAGCACTGGCAATCGCAGGTACAAGTACTAATGACGTTACGTCACCACCGTGTGCCGCGGCTTCATGGCCTGTGACCATCAAAGCATCTGCCCCAATCGACTGTGCTGACTTAGCGTGTTTTTCATTTACCACGGTGGCGATGACTTTACCGCCATATGCGTGTACCTGCTCGACAATCCAAGCACCTTTGCCTAATGAAAAGTTAATCACTGGGACTTGCTCTTCAATACCGACTTTGGCATTTTCTTTGGCACCTGGCATTAGCAGCGTCGCGCCAATCCCAAAGGGTTTATCGGTGAGTTCACGGATCTTTCTAATTGCAGCGCGGGTTTCTTCTTGGCTCAATGGCCCTGTCGCAAGAATACCGAGTCCGCCAGCATTGGAAACCGCTGCTACAAGCTCTGGTTTTGAGATCCAACTCATTCCAGGCAAGACGATAGGGTGCTCAATGCCTAATAATTCTGTAATCCGTGTTTTCATCACTTTATCCCAAAGATGCAAAAGGTTAGAAAAATAAACTAGCATAAATACACTAATACATACAGATGTTAATGGTATGTTTATTTTTAACAAAATTATTTATCGTAAAATTTTAACTATTACAACTTTAGTTTGGGTATGTTCTGTGTATTTTCTATCTACCATATTATCTACTGTACATGCCTATTTGGGCATGTAAGACATTGACTATGTAAGTGTCGGGATATAGTCGTTAGATCACTGTGTTTATCTCGATGTCGAACCTAGTCTTACACTCTTTAAACACATGTATACTGTTAAATATCAATTGGTTATATTTTAATAGGGTTTATCTCTTGTAAATAAATGTAATTTAATCGTTTTACTGTGGTTGTTGCAGGGCGTTAATCACGTATATTTATAGGCACAAGGACGAGACGGGAACATCTTCAGGACGAAGAGAAAGGATTAAGTTGCAGGATGCGACACAAGGAACATCTTCAGGAAGAAGACAAAGGATTAAGTTGCAGGATGCGACACAAGGAACATCTTCAGGAAGAAGACAAAGGATTAAGTTGCAGGATGCGACACAAGGAACATCTTCAGGACGAAGACTAAAGGATTAAGT
>NZ_PJCA01000036.1 GCF_002836355.1 Moritella sp. Urea-trap-13 | reverse complement strand
ATATTTGGTCATTATATCTCTGCAAGTGCTCACACAGATTACTTGAATAAATTGTTAAAGAGCATACCGAACGACTGTTGCCGTGTCAGTGGGAGCGATTATAGAGAATTCGATCATATAGGCAAGCGTTATTATAAAATAAGATGACAAACAACAAACGCTGTACGGATTTAATACCAAACCGTTTTTTTTCGATCTCAATCGTATGTAAATACGCCTACATACTGAATTTCAACATTATAAAAGTCATCACTTCCAATGCTCGAAACTAGTAATGTTAATTTATCGCGATACAATGACCTTAACTAAGGAGATAAACCCATGACTGAACTTAAAAAACAGATTATCGCAGAGATGAAAGTTAAACCGAGTATTGATATCGCCGGTGAGATCCGTAGTCGCATTAACTTTATCAAGCAACAATTAACTAACTCAGGATTAAAAAGTTTAGTATTAGGTATAAGTGGTGGCGTTGATTCATCAACTTGTGGCCGACTCTGCCAACTCGCTATCGAAGAACTAAATATAGAACAAGACAGTGATGAGTTTAATTTCATTGCAGTGCGTTTGCCTTACTCTATACAAGCTGATGAAGACGATGCACAAAAAGCGCTTAGTTTTATTAATCCAAAAACATCGGTCACTGTGAATATCCAATCGGGTACAGACAGTATTCATACCGAAGTGCTTAAATCAGTTAAAGGTGCAGGTTTACCTGAAGCAACTGCATTTAATCAAGATTTCAATAAAGGCAATGTAAAAGCCAGAATGCGGATGATTGCTCAGTATGAAATAGCGGGCTTATATAGAGGTTTAGTTCCCGGCACTGACCATAGCGCTGAAAATATTTCCGGTTTCTTTACCAAACATGGTGATGGCGCTTGCGATCTAGCACCTTTATTTGGCTTAAACAAACGCCAAGTTCGCGCTTTAGCTGAATTTTTAGGGGCTGCACAAGATGTTTATCTAAAAATCCCCACCGCAGACTTAGAAGAAGACCGTCCACAATTAGAGGATGAAATAGCGCTTGGTGTTAGTTACAACCAAATAGATGATTTCTTAGAAGGCAAAGATATAGATGCTAAAGCTGAAGCTAAAATCATCGATACCTATAATAAGACGACGCATAAACGAAATCCAATTCCAACACCAGCTTAATTGAATACTTTTTTATAAAATAAAGAAGCAGAGATAAGATACCTCTGCTTCTTATGATCGTCATTTAATTCAACTTAAATTTACTTACTAATCTTCGTTGGTTTTAACCAATTTTTAATATGACGTTGCTTCACTCGTGTAATAACAAGTTCATCAGCAGCAACATCTTTTGCGATAGTAGAACCAGCACCAACCGTGGCATTTTTCCCAATAGTCACAGGGGCTATCAATTGGCTGTCAGAGCCAATAAATGCACCATCTTCAATAATGGTTTTAAATTTATTCACACCATCGTAGTTACACGTAATAGTACCAGCGCCGATATTTACTTTCTCGCCAATCACGCTGTCACCTAAATAGGTAAGGTGTCCAGCTTTAGAACCTTTGCCTAATGTGGTCTTCTTCAATTCTACAAAATTACCTACGTGTGCATCATCTTCTAATATAGTGTCAGGACGTAAACGCGCAAACGGACCCGCACTGCAATCAACACCTATAATGGCAGACTCAATAATTGAATTCGGTTTAATTTCTGAATTCGCACCGATATGACAATCTTTTAAAATACAGTTGGCACCAATAGTAACACCACTACCGATCGTTACTTTACCTTCAATTATTACATTGATGTCAAATGTAACATCATTACCAACACTCACTTCGCCGCGTAAATCAAAACGATTAGGATCAAGCATAGTTACGCCTTGTTCCATCAGTTTATATGCTTGTAACTTTTGGTAAGCACGTTCTAATTCTGCAAGTTGCATGCGATTATTCACACCTTCAACTTCAATGTTAGCGATTGGGTGTACGGTATTAATAGTTCGTCCAGCTTGATGGGCTAGGGCGATAACATCAGTAAGGTAATATTCAGCTTGCGCATTGTTATTATCTAACAATGATAACCAGTGTTGAAAATCTGCGCCGTTAGCAACTAATATACCTGAGTTTACTTCGTTGATTTCCAGCTGTGCTGGCGATGCGTCTTTTTGTTCAATAATACCAACAACCGTTTCACCATCTCGAACGATACGGCCATAACCCATCGGGTTGTCTAATTTAACTGTTAGTAAGCCAATGCCACCTTCAGGTTGAGATTGACAAAGGTGTGTCAGCGTTTCTTGACTAATTAATGGCACGTCACCGTAAAGCACTAATACTTGCTCATCAGCTTTAAATTTATCCGCCACTTGTTGCACAGCATGACCAGTTCCTAATTGTTCAGCTTGAAGAACCCAATCTAGCTTGTCATCGTTAATGCGTGATTTAAGTAATTCAGCACCATGGCCATAGACCAAATGGATATCGTTAACATCTAACTGTTTTACGGTATCGATAACATGCTGAACCATTGGTTTTTTAGCGATTGGATGAAGTACTTTAGGAAGATCTGAACGCATACGCGTTCCTTTACCAGCGGCAAGAATAACAACACTAATAGGCATAATGGGCTCTTATCAAAAGATGAATAATCAAAATAAATAGTACTTAGATTATAGGGAATAAATAAATTTAACAATATGAATAGTTTAACTAAGATATAAAAAAAGCGACCCTAAGGTCGCTTTTTGACAACTACACGTGTTCAATTAAAGGTTCAGTTAATCTAACCTAAGTTAAATTAACTGAATTTTTTAACCAATTTAAGCACACGAAGTTGAGCAATAGCATCAGCCAATTGAATAGCTACTTGAGTGTAATCTACATCTTGATTAGTTGCAGAATTATTAAGTAGTTCTTCAGCTTGTCTCTTGGCTTCTTGCGCTTTGGCTAAATCTAGATCTTCTGCACGAATCGCAGTATCAGCCAGCACGGTAACTTCGCCAGGTTGCACTTCACAAGTACCACCTGAAACAAAGATAACTTCTTCTTTACCGTGTTGTTTAACCAAGCGCACCATGCCAGGTACTATTCCAGTTAATAGTGGTGTATGTCCAGCTAAAATGCCGAACTCACCGCCAGAACCGGTAACTTGAATGCTTTCAACACGCCCAGAAAATAAAATTCCTTCTGCGCTCACGACATTCAAATCAAAAGTCATAGCCATAGTGCCCTCGCTTAGTTAAAGTTTCTTCGCAGCTTCAACAGCATCGTCGATAGAACCACAATACATGAACGCTTGCTCAGGAAGATCATCATAATCACCCTCTAGTAAGCCTTTAAAGCCACGTAGAGTTTCTTTTAATGATACTAGAACACCAGGGTCACCTGTAAATACTTCAGCAACATGGTATGGCTGAGTTAAGAAACGTTGGATCTTACGAGCGCGAGATACGATTTGCTTATCTTCTTCAGATAGCTCATCCATACCTAGGATCGCAATAATGTCTTTTAACTCAGTATAACGCTGTAGTACACCTTGAACGCCACGAGCGATGTCGTAATGTTCTTGACCAACTACTAGAGGATCTAACTGACGAGAAGTAGAATCTAGTGGGTCGATCGCAGGGTACATACCCATTGAAGCAATATTACGGTTCAGTACAACTGTTGCATCTAAGTGAGCAAATGTTGTTGCTGGAGATGGATCTGTTAAATCATCCGCAGGTACGTATACCGCTTGGATAGATGTAATTGAACCACTCTTAGTTGAAGTAATACGCTCTTGTAGGATACCCATTTCTTCAGCTAGTGTAGGCTGGTAGCCTACTGCTGATGGCATACGACCTAAAAGTGCAGATACTTCAGTTCCCGCAAGTGTATAACGATAGATGTTATCGATGAATAGTAGTACATCTTTACCTTCGTCACGGAAGCGTTCAGCCATTGATAAACCAGTCAAAGCAACACGTAAACGGTTACCTGGAGGCTCATTCATTTGGCCGTAAACCATTGCTACTTTATCAAGTACGCCGGCTTCTTCCATCTCGTAGTAGAAATCGTTACCTTCACGAGTACGCTCACCAACACCAGCAAACACAGATAAACCTGAGTGAGCTTTAGCGATGTTGTTGATCAGTTCCATCATGTTTACGGTTTTACCAACACCGGCACCACCGAATAGACCGACTTTACCACCTTTAGCAAATGGGCAAATCAGATCGATAACTTTAACACCTGTTTCTAGCAATTCGCTAGAAAGTGACTGCTCTTCATAAGAAGGAGCTGTACGGTGAATTTCATAACGCACATCTGTTGGGATCGCGCCTTTACCGTCAATTGGGTTACCAAGAACGTTTACAATACGACCAAGACATTCGTCACCAACAGGCACGCTAATTGCGCTACCAGTGTTAGTTACTTTAAGGCCTCGGCGTAAGCCGTCACTTGAACCCATAACGATACAACGAACAACACCACCACCAATTTGTTGCTGAACTTCTAGCACCAATTCAGATAGGCTAGCGTCGTCAAACGTCAGTGCATCGTACACTTGAGGTACGGATTTCTGTGGGAACTCAACGTCCACAACAGCACCGATGATCTGGACAATAATACCAGTACTCATTTTAAATCCTCTAATCTTTACAAGTTTGCCTAAACCGCTGAAGCACCAGCACAAATTTCAGAAATCTCTTGCGTAATGGCAGACTGACGGGCTTTGTTAAATACTAACTGCAGCTCATCAATAATGTCACCAGCATTGTCTGTTGCATTTTTCATTGCAAACATACGTGCTGCTTGTTCAGATGCTGCGTTTTCAACAACACCTTGATACACTTGAGATTCAATAAATCTAACTAATAATTTAGTTAAAAGCTCAGCAGGTTCACCTTCATAAAGGTAATCCCAGCCATGCTTAGGTAATGCTTCATTTTCTTCCGATGCAGGCAACGGCAGTAGTTGATCGATAGTTGGTTCTTGCGTCATTGTATTAACAAATTTGTTATATACAACGAACAAGCGATCCAACTTCCCGTTATCGTATGCTTCGAGCATAACTTGAACAGATCCAATCAAATCTTCTAGCGTAGGTTCTTCACCGAGGTTTGCTGTATTAGCAACCACGTGCCCACCTACGTTAGCGAAAAATGTACCCGCTTTAGCACCAATAAGGCCTAAATCGATCTCTACATTTTTCTCAGACCATCCCTTCATATCAGAGAGAGTTTTTTTGAAAAGATTAATGTTCAAGCCACCGCATAGACCACGGTCAGTTGAAATCACAATATAACCAACACGTTTCACGTCACGTTCTTCTAGGTACGGATGAGAGTACTCTAGAGAACCTTCGGCGAGATGACCGATCACTCTGCGCATTGTGTTAGCGTATGGGCGGCTAGCTGCCATGCGATCTTGTGCTTTACGCATTTTACTCGCGGCAACCATCTCCATTGCGCTGGTGATCTTCTGAGTATTAGTAATACTCCCGATCTTGTTTTTAATTTCTTTAGCGCCGGCCATTTGCTTCTCCTATTAAGCTAGCTGTGGCAGCAAAGGCTGCCACCGCTCTTACCAGGTTTGTGTAGACTTAAAGCTTTCAATTAAGCTTGATAGCTTAGCTTGAATATCTTTGTCGTACGCGCCTGTTTCATTAATAGAAGCAAGAAAATCAGCGTGTTCCGCTTTAGCATAAGCCTGCAAAGACGCTTCAAAGCTAACAATTTTGTTAACTGCAACATCTTCTAATGCACCAACTTCTGCTGCATATAAAGATAGCGCTTGTTCAGCTACGCTCATCGGCGCATATTGACCTTGCTTCATTAGCTCAGTAACTTTTGCACCATGATCAAGCTGCTTGCGCGTTGCATCATCAAGGTCAGAAGAGAATTGAGCAAATGCTGCTAATTCACGATACTGTGCTAGTGCGGTACGAATACCACCAGATAGTTTCTTAATGATCTTCGTTTGTGCTGAACCACCAACACGTGATACAGAAATACCTGGATCAACAGCAGGACGAGTGCCTGAGTTAAACAGTTCTGTAGTCAAGAAGATCTGACCATCGGTAATAGAAATTACGTTCGTTGGTACGAACGCAGATACGTCACCACCTTGAGTTTCAATGATTGGAAGAGCAGTTAAAGAACCAGTCTTACCTTTCACTTCACCTTTAGTAAACGCTTCTACGTAATCAGCGTTTACACGAGCGGCACGCTCTAGTAGACGTGAATGTAGATAGAAAACATCACCAGGGTATGCTTCACGGCCCGGTGGACGACGTAATAGTAATGAAATCTGACGGTAAGCAACTGCTTGCTTAGACAAATCATCATATACGATTAGTGCATCTTCACCACGGTCACGGAAGTATTCACCCATAGCACAACCAGCGTATGGTGCTAGGTATTGTAGTGCCGCAGCTTCAGAAGCTGTTGCAACAACAAGAATAGTGTTTTCCATTGCGCCATGTTCTTCAAGCTTACGTACAACACTAGCAACGGTAGAAGCTTTCTGACCGATTGCTACGTATACACATTTAATGCCCGAGTCTTTTTGGTTGATGATTGCATCGATAGCGATAGCACTCTTACCAACCTGACGGTCACCAATAATAAGCTCACGTTGACCACGACCGATTGGGATCATAGCGTCAATCGCTTTGATACCGATCTGTACAGGTTGATCAACAGATTTACGTTCCATTACACCAGGTGCAATTACTTCAACAGGAGAGAAACCATCGTTGTCGATAGGTCCTTTACCGTCGATAGGCTCACCAAGTGTGTTTAAAACACGACCTAATAAGTTGCGACCTACTGGCACTTCAAAAATACGTCCAGTTGAACGTACTTTTTGGCCTTCTGCAAGACCCATGTAAGAACCCATTACTACCGCACCAACAGAGTCACGCTCTAGGTTAAGTGCGATACCAAAACGGTTGCCAGGTAATTCAATCATTTCGCCTTGCATACAGTCTGCAAGGCCATGAATACGAATAATACCATCGCTTACTGAAACGATCGTACCTTCATTTCTTGCTTCACTAACAACGCTAAATTTTTCAATACGTTGTTTGATCAGATCACTGATTTCTGTAGAATTCAGTTGCATGCTATTCCCCAATTACGATTGTAGCGCTTCCGCAAGTTTATTTAACTTACCGCGTACAGAGCCATCAATAACTAAATCACCAGTCTGAATAATCAAACCTGCAATTAAAGTGTTATCAACGTTGCAATTTAACTTAACTTTGCGTGCTAAACGTTTTTCCAACGCGATTACAATGTTTGCTTCTTGCACTGCCGTTAATGGCATTGCAGAAGTCACATCAGCTTCAACAGATTTCTCATGTTCCGCTTTGTAATGTGCAAATAAAGTAACAACGTATGGTAATACGCTTAAACGAGCGTTCTCGGCCAATATCTTAATAAAGTTTTGACCAGATTCGTTAAGTTGCTCATCAGCTACGTTGATAAAAATATCAGCAATAGTGTGTGCACTTACAGCGCCATTTAATAATGTAGAAATATCTTTATTTACCGCGATTTCCGCCGTAAACGCTAACATTTCTTGCCATTTATCAATAGCCTGTTCCTTAACGGCAAAATCAAATGCAGCTTTAGCATATGGACGAGCAATAGTAGTCAAATCAGACATAAGCCCCCCGGTTGTTAAAGTTCTGCAACGATTTTGTCTACGATGTCACTGTTAGCAGCTTCATCGATAGAACGTTCGATAATTTTTTCAGCACCGGCAATAGCTAAACCAGCTACTTGTTTGCGTAACTCTTCTTTTAGACGATTACGTTCAGCTTCAACTTCGGCATCTGCTTGAGCAAGAATTTTAGCTCGCTCTGCATGTGCTTCATCTTTAGCTTCATCGACAATTTGAGATTTACGCTTATTTGCTGCATCAATGATATCTGCAGCTTGCGCTTTAGCATCTTTTAATTGATCAGTTGCTTTAGCTTCCGCTAGCTTCAGATCTTTAGCAGCTTTATCCGCACTTGCAAGACCATCTGCGATTTTCTTTTGACGTTCTTCGATGGCCGCAATCAGTGGTGGCCATACATATTTCATACAAAATAGTACGAATAACGTAAATGAAATCGCTTGTCCTAAAAGAGTTGCGTTGATATTCACAACGAACCTCCTGGTTAGTGGTGGACCAAAAGCCGATTAAGCGATGAATGGGTTCGCGAATAATAGGAATAATGCGATACCAACTGCAATCATAGAGATCGCATCAAGAAGACCAGCAACAATGAACATTTTAGTTTGTAATGCTGGTGCCATCTCTGGTTGACGAGCAGAAGACTCTAGGAATTTGCCGCCTAAAATAGCGAAGCCAATTGCTGTACCGAATGCAGCAAGACCTAGTAAGATAGCAACAGCGAAAATAGTAGCTGATACAGTTTCCATTTTATTCTCCAATAAGATAAAAAATTTTAATTAAAATTTGTGTTTATAAATTAATGATCTTCACATGCACTGCTTAGGTAAACCATAGACAGCATCATGAAGATAAACCCTTGTAGAACGATTACCAAAATATGGAAAATCGCCCATGGCACACTTAGTCCCCACTGAAGGTACCAAGGCATAAGCGCGATCAAAATAAAGATCAGCTCACCTGCGTACATATTACCAAACAAACGCAGCGCTAATGAGATAGGCTTAGCCAGTAAAGTAACCATTTCCAGTGCAAAGTTAAAAGGAATAAATACCCAATGGTTAAATGGATTCATAGTCAGTTCACGAGTGAACCCACGAAAACCTTTAACCTTGATGCTGAAACCAACAATTAGTGCAAAAATACTTAACGACATAGCGAAAGTAGTATTTAAGTCTGTTGTTGGAACAACTTTCATATAGTCAATTCCAATTGCTTTTGCTGCTTCAGGAATAAAATCTACAGGAATCAAATCCATTGTGTTCATCAGAATAACCATCATAAAGATAGTTAATGACAGCGGAGCTATTAATGCATTACGACCATGGAAAGATTCTTTCACAATGTCGTTTACAAACTCGATGCTCATTTCAACGAAACATTGAAATTTACCCGGTACGCCCGTTGTCGCTTTCTGACCAACTCGATAGAATGTCCCTAAGAATAAAATCCCTAAAGCGAGGGTTACGAAAAGTGTGTCTAGGTGCCAAGTCCAAAATCCTTCACCAACCGCTAAATTAGTTAAGTGATGTTGAATATATTGGGTCGACGTTAGTGCTTCACCTGTTGCAGACATTTTTCATCCCAGTTTTTTGTTCATAAAATAAGGAGCAAATAATTGTGAGCCAATTGCGAGTGAGAATGTAACGTAAAGAGGAAGATAATTCACCTTAACGAAACCTAACACGACAATAAAGAACACAACTGTCAGTACCAATTTTAACGATTCACCCAATGCAAATGATGCCACTACATCTTTCATTTGTCTGGCACCCATAAAACGGAAAGCCAAACGCGTAAAAATATAATTTGGTAACACATAAATGATGCCACCAAATATTGCAGAACGAGCAGAAAGCTCACCATCAATCAACAAAAAGGTTAACGCACAAATGGCCACTAATAGCACCTGAAACACAACCAACTTAATAGCTTGATTGAACGCATTCATTGCTAATTTATTTGACACAATAAACCCCTAAAACAATCTTTTTGAAGCATTCAAAAAAAATATACAAAAACGCTTCTAAAAGCAGGATAAATTATACGTTGAAGTGGTGCTAATGCAACTGATTGCAAGCCGGATAAGGAAAGCTAAGTAGAATATTCTGAAAAATGAGATATAGCAGGCGTTACCCACTTGTGAGTACCACCCTTATAATATTAAATTCTAAATAACGCCGTTATTATGAAATAAAGTTATTTTGATATTTCAATAAATATAAGCCTTTGATATTTCGAATGAAGATAATTATAAAGAAAAGCGAAGATCACCGACCTAAGTGCATTTCAGGACCGATAACGACACTTTTAAAAATCTTAACTTAATTTGATCTTTATCACTTGAAGATTAAAATTTAACCCAAAGTTGCAACTATATCATCCAATTCTGCGAGGCTAGTATAATCAATTGTTAGCTTTCCGCAGCCATTTACACCTTGTTTAATGATAACTTTGGCTTTTAATCGTTCAGACAAGCGATATTCGAGGCTGACAACATCCGGATCTTTGACCTTTTCAGGAGCAATTTCAGCCTTAGGTTCAAGTAATTTCCGCACCAATTTTTCGGTATCTCGCACCGTTAAACCACGTTGGGCAATATTGTTTGCAGCTTGCGATTGTAACTCCCCTTCTAAGCCCAACAAAGCACGTCCATGCCCCATCTCAATATCGCCATGTTCAAGCAAGATTTTAACATCATTATTGAGGTTATTTAAGCGCAATAAATTGGATACTGAAGCACGTGATTTACCTACCGCATCAGCGACTTGTTGATGGGTTAATGAGAATTCTTCGATGAGACGCAGTAATGCGGTAGATTCTTCCATCGCGTTTAAATCTTCACGTTGGATGTTCTCAATTAAGGCCATTACCATCACCGCTTCATCGGCGACATTTTTGACAATACAAGGGACTTGGCTTAAGCCAGCTATTTGTGCGGCACGCCAACGACGTTCACCGGCAATGATTTCATATTGCTGCGCACTGAGCTCACGAACAACGATAGGCTGGATTATCCCTTGAGCGGTAATTGATGCTGCTAATTCATCTAATGCATCCGTAGCCATGTCTTTTCGTGGTTGATATTTACCTGGGTATAACCATTCAACCGGTAATTTCTTTAGCTCATTCTCGACGACTGGTATAACTACAGATTGCTCATCAGCCGTTTGCTCTTTACTTCTTGCCATAGCACTAGTACCAAGTAATGCATCCAGACCTTTACCTAAACCTCGTTTTTTCGTATTCATGCTTGTTCCTTTGCCTGTGCGCTCTGTTCATTGGCTAATTCTTGACGACGAATAATTTCCCCCGCGAGTGCAAGATAAGCCTTGGCACCATTGGATGTTTTATCATAATACATAGCAGGCGCACCAAAGCTCGGCGCTTCAGCTAGACGGACATTACGCGGGATCACAGTACGATAGACCTTATCGCCAAAATGCTGTTTAAGTTGTTCAGACACATCAGACGCTAACCGGTTGCGTGGGTCATACATGGTGCGTAGTATGCCTTCAATTTTGAGCTCAGGGTTAACCGCAGAAGCTAACTTACTGGTGGTATCCATTAATGCGGTCAAGCCTTCCAGCGCATAGTATTCACATTGCATCGGCACAATAATCGAATCGGCCGCAGCCATCGCATTAATGGTAAGTAAATTTAATGATGGTGGGCAATCAATAAAAATATAATCATAATCATCTTTCACTGCTGCCAACGCATTTTTTAAGCGTAATTCGCGAGCAAAAAAAGCCATTAATTTAATTTCTGCCGCGGTGACATCTTGATTCGCTGCGATCAGATGATATTTTCCCGATGTTTCAGTAATAACAACCTCATTGACCGGTTTTTCATCAACCAATAAATCATAGGCAGAATACTCGACAGCATATTTGTCGATACCACTGCCCATGGTTGCGTTACCTTGTGGATCAAGATCAATCAGCAATACCTTACGTTTAGTCGCCGACATTGAGGCTGCTAAATTAACACAAGTAGTTGTTTTTCCTACGCCACCTTTTTGGTTAGCTATTGCTATGATTTTGCCCACAAATGTTCCTTATTATTTAATCTCAGACATGACGATTAGATGACGTTCGCCTTCTAACTCTGGCACTGTTAGTTTATGTGCAACTTCCAGTTTGAATTTGGTATTCAATGTTTTGATTTCACCCGTTGGTCTTACCCCTTTCAACGCATAAAACAATCCATCTGGTTTTGGCAGATGCTTACACCAATGTAACATATCTTCTAATGAAGCAAACGCACGACTTAATACGCCATCAAATTTAATTTCAGGCTGGTATTCTTCCACACGAGATTGTACTGGCGTCACATTCGTTAATTTTAATTCGTGCACAGCTTGAGTGATAAAACGAATACGTTTACCTAGACTATCGAGTAGTACAAATTCTTTATCTGGGTTCATGATCGCCAACGGTAAACCCGGTAAGCCAGGTCCAGTACCCACATCAATAAAACGCTCGCCTTCTAAATAAGGACTCACGACCAGACTGTCCATAATATGTTTGACTAACATATCATCAGGATCACGTACCGATGTCAGGTTGTATGCCTTATTCCACTTATGTAACAAATTCACTAATGCCACTAATTGCTGTTTTTGGGTATCAGTAACAACCAAAGATGTTTGGGCTAATAATGCTTCGAGGCGGTTGATCATAGGGTGATTTACTCCGGTAAAACGCGATTATGTAAGTTAATATTTAATCGTAGAAAAAAGAAAAAGACAACCTACTAAGTAAGGTAAGGCACCTTAGTTAAATAGTAGCATTGCAAATTAGGGGATGATGTCAAAAATGAGGTTATATAGCCACCGATAAATGCGTTAAAGGTGGCTGTCGTGACGAATTACTTATTTACTGAGTAAGTTTTGCTTTTTCAAATAAATAAGTAGAATTGAAATTGCAGCAGGTGTGATACCTGAAATACGTGATGCCATACCAATTGTTTGCGGTTTAACGTCAATTAACTTAGCAACAACCTCATTAGAAAGGCCTTTAATTGTTGCGTAATCTAAATCCGTTGGTAACAAAGTATTTTCATGACGTAGTTGCTTTTCAATCTCCGCTTTCTGACGGTTGATATAACCTTCGTACTTAATGGTGATTTCAACTTGTTCCGCAGCAGCTTCATGTTCTAGCTTAGGACCCAGTTCTTCAATTGTCATCAAGGCGTTGTAGCTTACTTCTGGACGACGAACAAGATCTTCCAATGTATGCTCACGTGATAGTGGCGTAGCCAATAATGCATTGATCTTATCTGCAAACGCTTTAGTTGGATTGATCCAAGTAGAACGTAAACGTTGTTGTTCAAGTTCAATGGCTTCCATTTTCTCGTTAAATACCGCCCAACGATGATCGTCAACCAAGCCAAGTTTGCGACCTTGCTCGGTTAAACGTGCATCGGCGTTATCTTCACGCAACAATAAACGGTATTCAGCGCGGCTAGTAAACATACGATACGGTTCTTTGGTTCCTAAGGTGGCTAAGTCGTCGACTAACACACCTAAGTAAGCCTGGTCGCGGCGTGGATGCCATGTATCTTCATCACGCGCTGTACGAGCAGCATTTAGGCCTGCGAGTAGACCTTGAGCAGCCGCTTCTTCATAACCCGTAGTACCGTTAATTTGACCCGCTAGGAACAAACCTTCAATAAATTTACTTTCTAACGTCAGCTTAAGATCGCGGGGATCAAAGTAATCATACTCGATCGCATAACCCGGACGCGTAATATGGGCGTTTTCTAAACCACGGATCGAACGAACAAGATCAACTTGTACATCGTAAGGCAAGCTGGTTGAAATACCGTTAGGGTAAACTTCATGGGTTGTTAAGCCTTCAGGTTCGATAAAAATTTGATGTGATTCTTTATCAGCAAAACGTGTGATCTTATCTTCGATCGACGGACAATAACGTGGACCGATACCTTCGATCACACCTGTGTACATTGGACTACGATCCATACCACTACGGATCACATCGTGGGTATTATTATTGGTATGGGTAATGTAACAAGGCACTTGTTGTGGATGATCTTTACGGCTACCAATAAAAGAGAATACCGGTGTTGGAGAATCACCATGCTGCTTTTCCATTATTGAAAAATCAATTGTGCGACCATCAATACGTGGCGGTGTACCGGTTTTTAAACGATCCGTACGAATTGGTAATTCACGTAGACGTGCAGCCAATGATACTGAAGCTGGATCACCAGCGCGACCACCTGGATAGTTTTCTAAACCAATGTGGATAAGTCCATCAAGGAAAGTACCGACGGTTAATACCACTGATTTGGCTCTAAACGATAAACCCGCTTGCGTAATTACACCTACCACACGATCGTTTTCAATAATAAGATCGTCAACAGATTGTTGGAATATCGTTAGGTTTTGCTGATTTTCAAGTTTTTGACGTACTGCTGATTTATATAACAGACGATCCGCTTGTGCACGAGTTGCGCGAACAGCAGGTCCTTTACTTGAATTTAATGTTCTAAATTGAATACCGCCGAGGTCAGTTGCTTGACCCATGATACCGCCAAGTGCGTCAATTTCTTTAACGAGATGGCCTTTACCGATACCACCGATTGCTGGGTTGCATGACATATGCCCTAGCGTATCGATATTATGCGTTAATAATAATGTGTTTCGACCCATACGAGCAGCAGCTGCAGCAGCTTCGGTGCCAGCATGTCCGCCACCTACGACGATAACTTCAAATTGTTCATGGTATGCCATGTATCACCTCGGTTTTGTTTAGCGGAAATATTCAGAGCGGCACAGTCTACGGTTTTCTCTAACAGATGCAAATGATCTTAATTATATTTTTATTTAGATCCAACTGTTGATCTTAAGATCTTAAAAGAGATCTTATAAGATCTATTATTAGGATCGCCTTGATCTGTTGATAACTCACTTTGATCTAGAAAGATCATGTATTTAGCGTAGATCACTTGCTGTTAGTAATGCTTGGGCTTGTTACGTATAAGCTGGGTGTAAATAGCCTAGTTATACACAGGGGGTCGAATACGATATTTATTCTACAAGGATAACTATAGGTTGATCACAAGATAGATCCATAGTTATCCACAGAAAATAAAAATAAATAAATATGATCATGCTTATATTATAGCCAGTTATTCAGCCATTGCGGATACCATCCGTCGATCGCATCTTCAGGGATCGGTGTCTCTAGCGTGCATATTTCAAAGGTTTTCGTGACTCTTTTGGCGTTTAATTTTGCTAATTGACGATCGATCATATGCCCTGCATTACAGAATTGATCATACGATTTTGAGCCTAGGGCGATCACACTGTATTGGATTCGGGTTAAATCGGGGCTAGATTGTTGCAGTTGCAGTGCAAAGGGGGCTATGTTATCAGGGTAGTCACCAGCGCCATGGGTAGCAGTGCAAATGATCCAGGGGTGTTTACTATCGATCGGTAGGCTTTCTAGCTTAGGATCGAGGTGGATATTGACTTGAAAACCTTGCTCGATGAGTTTTTCAGCTAAATGATCAGCGACATACTCTGCCGATCCCAATGTTGTGCCTACAATTATTTCGAATGTATACATGCTTTCCTCTTATTTAAACGTTTATTTGACTACTTTTGCTGTAAAATATAGCGTATTACAATATCAATTTATGCTTATTAAGGCGCTTATGGCTTCATTATTTCAACGTATTCTTACTATATTTGGTCGTACTCAACAGACTCAAAAGATAACGTATGCGCCTCCTAAACCGGTTATTAATAACGTTGCGACAACAACAACGAGTATACCTGATGTCATGGTAGCGGATGAGATTATTGATACCAGCTCATTATTTTATGATTTACTGTTTAATCATAAGGACGTGACAACTGCAGCGAGTGCTGGATTAAATCCGTTAGAAAAAAGTATCTTGCTTAAAGTCGAAGGCAGTGTCGGCCGCCCTGAGAATATTGCGTTAAATGTGGTGCGACTGCCAGAGGTACTGCATAAGGTCTCTGCGTTAATTGACAGTGATAATTATACTGCTGAGCAATTAGCGGCATTGATTACCCAGGACCCAGTGCTCGCCGCTGATGTGATCAAATTAGTGAACTCGGCTGGTTATCAAGTAGGGACGCAGGAAATCACCAGTTTGCAAGAGGCGGTGGTCCGTTTAGGTGGGTTGCAAATTAAATCGATTGTACTGACGATCGTGATGCAAAATATGACCGAGATAAAGCCTATTTACTTTAAGTTATTTGGTCAGCATTTATGGCGACACTCACTCACAACTGCCTTGTGGGCAAAAAAGCTAGCGAAGAGCAGGGGAGAGGATCCTGACTTAGCTTATTTTTTAGGGCTTATCCATGATGTGGGTAAAATTGCGCTGTTTAAATTAATTGTGGATGAAATGAATATCAGTGACCCACAATTTAGACCTAGTTCAAAGATTTTCCGTCAGATGATGACCAAGCACTCATTACGCTTATCGGCGTTGATAGCGCAATCTTGGTTATTGCCAGGATCTGTGGTGAAAGCCTTGTATGAACAGTCTGAAACCGCCTCTATGCTACAGCAGACAGGGCAGGGTAAGTTATTGGTAGAAGCTAACTTATACAGCGAAATACACCTATTACTGGCTCAGGACTATATTTCTCAACAGCAGGCAACTGCGTTTTGTTGTGAGCATGAGTTAGATATTCAAGCGTGTATCGCAGGGGTGTAAAGTGATGATTATGGTCTGCTTATTTGGGGTTATTTACTGATAATAGAGTGTAAATTACAGGCTTATCCACATCTATTCAGCCGTGTTTAAAGTTATCATTTAATCGGATTAAGTTGTGGGTAACTCTGTGGATGGGTTTGTAACGTGAATCTTATTAGATCGTTACCGAAGTGTTTTAAATGTGGCGGTTATGATCTGACGTCGTCGTCGCCGTGTTTAAGCTCTGCGCTAACGAAAGTGACGATCCGAACTCGGATCGTCGCTTTATTATAGACATATTATTTACCGATGCAGAATGAGGTAAAGATGCGACCAAGAAGATCGTCTGAGCTGAACTCGCCGGTAATTTCCGATAGTTGCTCTTGGGCTAAGCGTAACTCTTCTGCAAGCAACTCTCCTGCCATGTATACTTCCATCTGCATCTTGCCTATCTGCAAGTGTTCATCGGCCTTCTCAATCGCATCTAAGTGACGACGACGTGCGATGAAGCCACCCTCAGTATTGCTTTGATAACCCATGCATTGTTTTAAATGATCTTTAAGTTCATCTAAGCCAAGATTTTCTTTTGCTGATATTTTAAAGATCGAATGACCTTGATCTTCAACCGCGGTTGGCGATTCACCCGTAAGATCCATTTTATTTCTAATCACCGTCAGCCCGATCGAGCTTGGTAGACGATCAATGAAGTCGGGCCAGATTTCGGCAGGATCCGTGGCATCCGTCGTGGTACCATCAACCATAAAGAGTACTTGATCCGCGTTATTGATCTCTTCCCACGCGCGTTCAATGCCAATTTGTTCAACACGATCCGGACTATCACGTAAACCTGCGGTATCAATAATATGCAGTGGCATACCATCAATGTGGATATGCTCGCGTAATACATCACGTGTGGTTCCAGCTATGTCGGTAACAATCGCTGATTCTTTACCTGCCAAGGCATTGAGTAAACTTGATTTACCGGCGTTAGGACGGCCAGCAATCACCACTTTCATGCCTTCGCGAATGATCGCCCCTTGCTTGGCTTCTTTTTGCACCGCACTCAGGTTATCCATTATTTTATACAGCGCTTGGGATATTTTACCGTCGGCAAGAAAGTCGACTTCTTCTTCTGGAAAATCAATTGCTGCTTCAACGTAAATACGTAAGTGAATTAAACTTTCGGTCAGGGTATTAATTTTTTTCGAAAATTCACCTTGCAGTGAATTCATTGCGGATTTTACTGCGCGTTCAGAGGTCGCATCAATCAGATCAGCAATCGCTTCGGCTTGGGTTAAGTCCATTTTATCATTGAGAAATGCACGCTCTGAGAATTCACCCGGGCGGGCCATCCTGATACCGTCTATTTGTAGAATGCGGCGCATCAGCATGTCCATGATCACGGGGCCACCATGACCTTGTAATTCTAAAACATCTTCACCGGTAAATGAATTTGGTGCTTTGAACAAGATGGCAATACCTTGGTCAATTGTTTGCTGTTCTTCATCTAAGAAAGATAAGTAATCGGCTTTACGCACGGTTGGAATTTTATTTAAAACGGTTTGTGCGACTAACTCTGTTTTTGGTCCAGAGATACGAATAATACCAACACCACCTCGTCCTGGCGGTGTGGCTTGTGCAATGATAGTTTCATTAGTTAGCATGTGATTACCCGAAGATAGTAGATTTTTTAGATGAAAAAAGGCGGCACAAGGGCCGCCTTGATAAGATTAGCAAGCTTATTTCTTGCTATGCAAACCTTGTTTTTCCAGCGCTCGGAAAATAATAGTTTGTTGGATAATTGTAACTACGTTACTCATTAACCAGTATAGAACTAGACCTGCAGGGAACCACAAGAAGAAGAAAGTGAACATGACAGGCATGAACTGCATCACTTTCTGCTGCATTGGATCCTGAACTTGTGTCGGAGACATTTTCTGGATCATGTACATAGTAACACCCATTAATAGCGGTAATACGTAGTACGGGTCTTGTGCAGATAAATCATTAATCCACAGTGCGAATGGTGCGTGGCGTAATTCCACACTTTCCATTAATGCCCAGTATAACGAGATGAAAATAGGCATTTGGATGATCATTGGGAAACAACCACCTAATGGATTTACTTTCTCTTCTTTATACAATGCCATCATTGATTGCGACATTTTTTGTTTGTCGTCGCCACATTTTTCACGTAATGCAGTTAATTTAGGTTGTAGTAAGCGCATTTTTGCCATTGACGTATATTGCGCTTTTGTTAGCGGATACATAGCACCACGCACGGTAAACGTGATCATGATTACTGCAATACCCCAGTTACCCACTAAACCATGGAAGAACTGTAGTAATTTAAAGAGCGGTTGAGCAATGAACCATAACCAGCTGTAATCAACAGTAAGGTCAAGACCTTCAACTAATTGACCCATCTCATCTTGTAGTTTTGGACCAAGCCAAAGTTTAGCTGAGATAGTAGCTTCGCTGTTTGCTGCAATTGCTTCAGCCGGTTGTTTGAACCCGATAATTGCTTGACCCTGAGTAAATTCAGTACGGCCAATGTTCAGCGTGTAGAAGTGGTTAAGACTGTCGCCTGGGATCCAAGCTGTTACAAAGTAATGTTGTAACATGCCAACCCAACCAGCAGCGGTTGTCCGGCTTAGGTTTGCATCGCTTATATCACTGAAATTGTATTTTTCATAACGTTTATCTGTCGTACCAAGTGCGGCACCACGATAAGCTTTCATCATCATACTGCTGCTTTCGTCAGTGCCAAGATCAATATTTTGTTTTAACTGACCGTACATTTGCACCGAAATTGCGTTAGCAGATTGGTTATTTACGTTATAGCTTACTTCAATGTCATAACTGCCACGTGTAAGGGTAAATACTTTCGTAAATTGAACCCCACTTGCATCTGTATATGACAGTGGGATACTCAATGTATCACCTGAAATTGTGAAGTCTTGTGCTGTCGTCGTATATTGTGGACGACCATTAGCGTTTGCATCTGGACCGTTCGCGCCAATAAGACCACTTTGTGCAACGTAAACATTGGTTGCATCATTTTGTAATAACGTGAAACGCTCTTCTGCATCTAACTCTGTTGCATGTTCAAGTAAGTCTGCACGAACAATATCACCACCTAACGTGTCGATAGTTAGTTGAAGTACGTCTGAACTGATGGTAATCAGATTGTTTGATTGCTCGCTGATAGGTGCGTCAGTTGATGAGTCACTGCCTGCTGGTACATCGCCAGTTAAACCATTGATGATAGCTTGAGTCGTTGTTGGTACTGCAACCGGGTTGTCTTTATTTTGCCACTCGGTGAATAGCAAAAAGCTGACAAACAATAATCCGATGACAAGTAAATTACGTTGGGATTCCATAATCTAATTAATCTCTTTGTTTGGGTTCAGGTACAGGATCGTAACCATGTTTATTACTAAAAGGATGACATATTAATAGACGTTTGGCTGTGAGCCAACAACCTTTTGTAAATCCGTGGAGTTTTATTGATTCTATCGCGTATTGAGAACACGTTGGAGTGAAGCGACAGCGAGGACCAATCATCGGACTAATGAATAATTGGTAACCTCGTATTAATTTGGTGCCTAACCATTGCAACGGCGACAAAGTTTGCGCCATAACTTCTCCAATAATGCATCGATTTCTGCATTTTCCAAGTTTGCAATACCAGATTTAGCGATAACCACGATATCAACATTCGGAAAATTATGATGGCGTGTCCGAAAACTTTCTCTAATTAGACGCTTAACTCGGTTACGGCCGACAGCAAGTTTAATTGCTTTTTTAGGTACAGCTAAACCAAGACGAGTATGTCCAAGTGAGTTATTTTTGGCAAGTATAGTTATATGAGGTGAGGCAGATCGCACAGGGTCTGCGAATACGTTTTTGAAGTGTTCGGGAGTTAACAAACGTAACTCCCGAGGAAAGCTCTTATCTATCACGTCTGATAATTAAGCGCTTAAAGTCTTACGACCTTTTGCACGGCGACGTGCAAGAACCTTACGGCCACCTACAGTTGCTTTACGTGCGCGGAAACCGTGTGAACGTTTACGCTTAAGGTTACTTGGTTGAAAAGTACGTTTCATAGCTTTATCCGTTATAAATTAACTGTACAGTTATGTTGAGTCAGTCAAGAAATAATGACCGGTCGTCAACTTGACTAACACAAAAAGAGGCGGAATTTTAATCATTGTTGTAAAACAAGTCAATAATTAATCAATATTCACCTCGTGAAAATAGCAATATCATACATAAATTCGATATTCTCGGCCGATTATTATGCGATTGGATACATGACATAATTGGCTAAATTCTTATCAGTATAGATAAAAATTATAATTCGGTTTAATAATTGCTGTTATTCCAATCTGATCACAAGGGATCAAGCGGGGAATTATACAGGCTATTTACTAACTAACAAGTCAGCACTGCTAATTTATCCACTTTATAGCGCCTGATTATTGATTTACTCGCTGTAAAAATGTACGAGTACGGGGATCTTGCGGATTATTAAAGATCATATCCGCGGATCCTTGCTCAACAATCTGACCTTGATCCATGAAAATTACCCGGTCTGCGATCTCTTTTGCAAATTGCATTTCGTGCGTCACAATCAGCATAGTTTGCTTTTGTTTGGCTAGCTGGCGCATTAACCCGAGTACCTCACCGACCCACTCTGGGTCTAATGCAGACGTGGGTTCATCAAACAAAATGACCTTACTTTGTGCCGCCATTGCCCGGGCAATGCCGATACGTTGTTGTTGACCACCTGACAGTGCAGAAGGGTAGTAGTCTTGCTTATCTGCTAAGCCAATGCTTTTCAGGATAGTCTGCGCTTCTTGTTTGGCGACCTCTGGCGACTTACCTCTGACGGTAATTAAGCCTTCAGTAATATTCTGCAGCGCCGTTTTATTGGCAAACAGGGCATAGTTTTGAAATACGAACGCGGTTTTTTTGCGTAATTCTGTAATTTGTTTTTTAGTGGCACTATTGGCATCAACAATTAAGTCATCAATGGTAATCGTCGCGCTTGTTGGCTGCTCTAGAAAGTTAAGACAGCGTAACAGTGTTGATTTACCTGTGCCTGAGGGGCCGATGATAACCGTTGTTTCGCCTTCTTTGATATCCAAATCAATTTGGCGCAATACCACGTTATCACCAAAATGCTTACTTAGATTAGCAACTTTGATCATGTTAATACGCCTTGTTGAGGTAACGTTCTAACTGTGCTTGTACTTGTGTAAAGATAAGTACTACCGCCCAGTAAATCAGCGCAACAGCAAGGTAACTTTCGAAAAAGTAAAAGCTTGATGAGGCTTCCATTTGGGTTTTTGCCATTATCTCTGTCACACCCAAGGTAAACGCTAACGAGGTACTTTTAATCATATCGATAAAGTAATTCATCAATGATGGGGTGGCAATACGTGCTGCTTGTGGTAGGACGATACGGCGCATTGCTTGACTGGTGGTCATGCCGGTACTTAATGCGGCTTCCATCTGCGATTTATCCACAGCCATGATAGCGGCGCGAATGCTTTCTGCTTTGTAAGCGGCAAAGTGCAGTGTTAAGCCTATCACTGACGCAGTAAAAGCGTCCATGTTAATCAATATAGGGAATACGCGAGGCAGACCGTAATACAACAAAAACAGCTGCACAAGGAGCGGGGTGCCACGAAAAAAAGAAATAAATAACATCGCTAATTGGTTGAGCACAGGTAGTTTGAACGTGCGTACAACCGCTAAGCCAATGGCTAATATGAGGGCAAAGACGACACCAATCAGTGCCATCTGCATGGTTGTCCCCAAATACTTAAACAGTATCGGGAACAGGTTCAGCATGTATTCAAAATTAAATTGCATTTATTTTACAGTGATATCCGTTGAGAACCATTTTTCTGAAATTGTTGCAAGGGTGCCATCTGCACGCATGTTATCGAGTGTCGTATCTACTTTCAAACGTAGCGTATCTTGTTTTTCTGTTTTCAAAAATGGCATTGCATTTTCGATTGTTTCAAACGTTGGGCCAGCGAGTTGCAACGGTAATGGTGATTTGTTGATTAATTCAAGTGATGATAAACGATCCATCACAAATGCGTCTGTACGCCCTAATGCTACATCACGTTCAATGCCAGTGTCGTAAGTTTTAATCGTAATGTTGTTGTCAGTATCGTATTTGCGTAATAAATCAGCAAAATTTGAACCTAAATTTACGCCAACGGTCTTGTTTGCTAAATCGCTAATACCGTTAATGCTGGTGTTGCCTTTTTTCACTACAACTTGGGCACCGTCATACACGTAGGTTTGGCTAAATGCATATTTAGCGGTACGTGCTGGCGTGATTGTGACTTGGTTGGAAATTGTGTCGATACGACCGGTTTCTAACATCCCAAACAGACCGGAAAAGTTTACTGTAATGAATTCTACTTTTGCATCATTACGCTTGGCGATCTCGTTCCATACATCAACTTCAAAACCTTGTAGCTGATCATTTTTTGAAAAAGTGAAGGGGAAGTAGTTGCCTGACATGCCGACTTTAAATGTTTCTTGAGCGTGTGCCACGCTTGTTAATGTTGAGCTTACAAGTACAGCAGCTGCTAATAATAGTTTTTTCATGGTCCATCCTGTTGACGCGAATTATATGTTAATGCGTGCATGATATTCTAATGTAAATTGAATTATAAATAGCGTTTAGTTATAAGTAATTGCTAAAAGATAGCGTGATTAATTATATTTACCGTTTTTATTGTTCGTATTCACACGTTATCGGTTTTTATTTTACTTTTGTGTGGATAACTGTTTATTCATGCTAGCGCTTATGCACAATTAGCAGTAAAATAATGCATTATTCTTTATTATTAATCTGGAGTGTGGAGAGTGTCAGTTTCTCTTTGGCAGCAATGCCTTTCGCGCTTACAAAATGAGCTTTCTGCTACTGAATTCAGTATGTGGTTACGCCCTCTGAAAGCCGAACTTACCGATAGTACTCTCACCTTGTATGCTCCGAACCGTTTTGTACTTGATTGGGTTCGTGATAAGTACCTCAATTCAATTACCGCATTATTCGACGAATTTTGTGGTGCTGACGCGCCAATCTTACGTTTTGATATTGGTGGCAAACCAACGACAGTCACGCAA
This sequence comes from Moritella sp. Urea-trap-13, assembly GCF_002836355.1. Classification (NCBI taxonomy): domain Bacteria; kingdom Pseudomonadati; phylum Pseudomonadota; class Gammaproteobacteria; order Alteromonadales; family Moritellaceae; genus Moritella; species Moritella sp. Urea-trap-13. Next base: position 30,193 of record NZ_PJCA01000036.1, on the reverse strand, counting down.
CCGACAACGAGAATTGATCGTGTGGTGACAGCCAAAGTGGTTTCAAGACCACAACTGGATCCGTGGGAATCTAGCTCGCCACAACAACCTGCGATTAATCACCGCAGCAATGTAAACCTTACTTACACCTTTGAAAATTTTGTCGAAGGTAAATCTAACCAATTAGCACGTGCAGCTGCGCAGCAAGTAGCTAGTAATCCGGGCGGCGCCTATAACCCGTTATTCCTATATGGTGGTACCGGTTTAGGTAAAACGCATTTATTACATGCGGTTGGTAATGGTATTAAAGCGCAAAAAGCTAATGCTAAAGTAATTTATATGCATTCAGAGCGCTTTGTGCAAGACATGGTTAAAGCCCTGCAAAATAATGCCATTGAAGCGTTTAAAAATTATTACCGTAGTGTTGATGCTCTACTCATTGATGATATTCAATTCTTTGCTAAAAAAGAACGTTCACAAGAAGAGTTTTTCCATACCTTCAATGCACTACTTGAGGGTAATCAGCAAATTATTCTTACTTCTGATCGTTATCCAAAAGAAATTGATGGTGTCGAAGATAGATTGAAATCACGTTTTGGTTGGGGTTTAACCATTGCCATTGAACCTCCAGAACTGGAAACGCGTGTTGCTATTTTAATGCGTAAAGCGGTAGAAAGTAATATTCACTTACCTGATGAAGTGGCATTCTTTATTGCTAAACGTTTACGTTCAAATGTACGTGAACTGGAAGGGGCATTGAATCGCGTGATCGCTAATGCTAACTTTACCGGTCGTGCTATTAATATTGATTTTGTCCGTGAAGCATTACGTGATTTATTAGCGTTGCAAGAGAAGTTAGTGACGATTGATAATATTCAAAAGACAGTGGCTGAGTATTATAAGATTAAAATGGCGGATTTATTATCTAAGCGTCGTAGTCGTTCTGTGGCAAGACCGCGTCAAATGGCGATGGCATTAGCAAAAGAATTAACCAACCACAGTTTACCGGAAATCGGTGATGCGTTTGGTGGTCGTGACCATACTACGGTACTTCATGCCTGTCGTAAGATAGTGCAACTGAAAGAAGAAAGTCACGATATTAAAGAAGATTATTCGAACTTGATTAGAACCTTATCTTCATAAAAAGCGTCGTAAAGCGCATCGTAAAAATACGTGGTAAAAAATCGTCGACAAAAAGGTTATATTAAATGCAGTTTACAATTAATCGCGAAGCATTATTACGACCGTTACAGTTGGTATCGGGTGCCTTAGGTAATCGTCCAACGTTACCGATCTTAGGTAATGTGTTACTTGATGCCAAAGAAGGTAAGTTATCGTTAACCGGTACCGATCTGGAAGTTGAACTCATTGGCCAAGTTAATCTTGAGGGTGAGTATGCAGAAGGGCGCACTACGGTACCGGCGAAGAAATTCCTCGATATCTGTCGTGGTTTACCTGATGGTGCACAAATTCAAGTAACTTACGCTGCTGATCGTATTGTGGTTAAATCTGGACGTAGTCGTTTTTCACTATCGACATTGCCAGCCACTGAATTCCCAAATATTGAAGATTGGGAAAATAATATCGAATTTGACCTGCTGCAAGGTTCATTACGTCGATTGATTGATAATACCCAGTTTTCGATGGCGAGTCAGGACGTACGTTATTATCTTAACGGTATGCTATTTGAAACTGAAGGCAATATATTACGTACTGTGGCTACCGATGGACACCGACTAGCCGTAGCAAGTTGTGAACACGATGCCAACTTAGCACAGCAACAAGTGATAGTGCCGCGTAAAGGTGTGCTGGAGTTGGTGCGCTTGCTAGACAGTGAAGAAGACACTGTGAAGATCCAATTAGGCAGTAATAACATTCGTGCTATCACTAGTGGTTTTGTTTTTACCTGTAAATTGGTCGATGGTCGTTTTCCTGATTACCGCCGGGTATTACCAAAGAATGCCGATAAGATGTTAATATCGGGTCGTGAAGAATTGAAACAAGCATTCTCACGCGCTGCCATTTTATCGAATGAAAAATTTCGTGGTGTACGTTTGAATATGAATCAAGGTCTGTTGAAAATCACCGCCAATAACCCTGAGCAAGAAGAAGCTGAAGAGTTACTTGATGTTGAGTTTGGCTATGATGAGTTAGAGATTAGCTTCAATGTGAGTTATGTGTTGGATGTATTAAATACGCTGAAATGTGACAAGGTTAAAATGTCATTATTGGATGCCAATAGCAGTGCTTTGATTGAAGATGAGCAATCTGATCAAGCTTTGTATGTTGTTATGCCAATGCGGTTATAAGTTTAAGATGGCACTGGTTAAGTTAAATCTCTCTGATTTTCGTAATATAAAAAACGCATCCATACAACCGGCTGCGGGTATTAATATTATTCTTGGTGAGAACGGCAGTGGTAAATCAAGTGTACTTGAAGCCATTCATTACCTTGGCTTAGGGCGCTCTTTTCGCACCCACTTAACCAGTCGTGTTGTGCAACATGGAGAGAAAGATTTCACGCTTTTCTCACAATGTCAGCAGTTCTTAAACGATGAACAGATCACCACTATCGGTTTAAAAAAATCAAAAAATAGTGATACAGAATTAAAAATTGCTGGGCAAAAAGCAGAACGACTCGCTGAGTTACCCGGTATATTACCGTTACAATTAATTCACCCTGAGAGTTTTACCTTACTTTCAAGTGGCCCTAAATTACGTCGACAGTTTGTTGATTGGGGCGTGTTCCACGTGGAACCTGAGTTTTTTGCAACGTGGGCTAAATTAACCCGATTATTAAAACAGCGAAATGCCATTCTAAAGTCAGGCAAGCGTTATGCAGAATTAGCATATTGGGATAAGGAGTTTGCAGTCCAAGGGACTATTATTGCGCAGATGCGCCGTCGTTACCTTGAACAGCTAAATCCGATCATTAAATCTGCCTTGGCAGACTTCTTACCCGAGTATGACTTTGATATTCGCTACCATCCAGGATGGGATAGTGATATTGAGTTAACCGAATTATTAAAACAAAATTTTATGCGCGATCAGCAGCTAGGTTATACTAGCCTTGGTCCGCAAAAAGCGGATATCCGAATTAGAGCGAACGGAGTACCGGCACACGATATTTTATCGAGAGGTCAATTGAAATTGGCCGTGTGCGCAATGCGATTAAGTCAGGGACTTTTTTTAAGTCAGCATAGCAACAAGCGATGCACTTTTTTAATCGATGACTTTTCTTCAGAACTGGATGTCAGTAAACGGAAGTTGCTGGCGCAGTATTTGATTGAAAGTAAGGCTCAAGTATTTGTTACGGCTATTGAGAAAAGCCAAGTAGCAGCTCTCTTAACGGAAAGTTGTAAAATGTTCCACGTGGAACATGGCAAATTAACTGAATTTTAAATATAAAGGCGCGAGAGCTCACTATGTCTGAAAATAATTACGACTCTTCAAGTATTAAAGTACTGAAAGGCTTGGACGCGGTGCGTAAGCGCCCCGGTATGTACATTGGTGATACGGATGATGGTTCTGGTTTACACCACATGGTATTCGAGGTTGTAGATAACTCTATCGATGAAGCATTAGCGGGTCACTGTACTGATGTTGTTGTCACGATACACGAAGATGGTTCTGTATCGGTTAGTGATGATGGCCGTGGTATTCCTGTTGATATTCATGAAGAAGAGGGTGTCTCTGCTGCCGAAGTTATTTTAACGGTACTGCATGCCGGTGGTAAGTTCGATGATAACTCATATAAAGTATCAGGTGGTCTTCACGGTGTTGGTGTTTCTGTTGTAAATGCATTATCAGAAAAATTAGAATTAACCATTTATCGTCACGGTCATATCCATCAACAAATTTATCGTCATGGTGTACCACAAGCTCCAATTGGTGTGATTGGTGATATTGATACTACGGGTACTGTATTACGTTTCTGGCCTAGTCATGAAACCTTCACTAATACATTATTCCATTATGATATTTTAGCAAAACGTTTACGTGAGTTATCTTTCTTAAACTCTGGCGTATCAATTAAATTAATTGATGAGCGTGAAGACGGTAAATCTGATCACTTTGTATATGAAGGTGGTATTAAGGCATTTGTTGATTACTTAAACGTAAACAAAACGCCAATTAATAAAGAGGCTTTCCACTTCTCTACAGAACGTGAAGATGGCATTACCGTAGAAGTAGCAATGCAGTGGAACGAGGGGTTCCAAGAAGGCGTTTATTGCTTTACCAATAATATCCCACAACGCGACGGTGGTACTCACCTTGCTGGTTTCCGTGGTGCATTAACGCGTACGCTAAATAATTACATGGAAAAAGAAGGCTTCTTGAAAAAAGCCAAGACTTCAAGTGCGTCAGGTGATGATGCGCGTGAAGGTCTAACTGCGGTTATTTCAGTGAAAGTACCTGATCCTAAGTTCTCTTCACAGACAAAAGATAAACTGGTTTCTTCAGAAGTTAAATCAGCAGTAGAACAATCAATGGGTGAAAAACTAGCAGAATACCTGTTAGAAAATCCGAAAGAAGCTGCAACGGTTGTCACTAAGATTATTGATGCATCGCGTGCACGTGAAGCTGCACGTAAAGCTCGTGATATGACTCGTCGTAAAGGTGCGTTAGATTTAGCTGGCTTACCAGGTAAACTTGCGGATTGTCAGGAAAAAGATCCTGCACTTTCTGAACTTTATATTGTGGAAGGTGACTCTGCTGGCGGCTCTGCTAAGCAGGGACGTAATCGTAAAAACCAAGCAATTCTACCATTGAAAGGTAAAATTCTAAACGTAGAAAAAGCGCGTTTTGATAAGATGTTATCTTCACAGGAAGTGGCAACGCTAATTACAGCAATGGGCTGTGGTATTGGCCGCGATGAATATAACCCGGATAAAACGCGTTATCATCAAATTATCATCATGACCGATGCCGACGTCGATGGTTCACACATCCGTACATTATTATTAACTTTCTTCTTCCGTCAAATGCCAGAATTGATTGAACGTGGTTATATTTATATTGCTCAACCACCGCTTTATAAAATGAAAAAAGGTAAACAGGAACGTTACCTTAAAGATGATGCAGATTTAACACAATATCTAACGACCATCGCATTAGATGGCGCAGGTTTATTTGTGAATAAAGACGCACCAGCTATTCAAGGTGCTGCATTAGAAGATTTAGTTAATGGTTACCGTAAGATTGAATCATTAATGACGAAGTTAAATCGTAGTTTACCAAAAGTGTTCACTAACGAAATGATTTACCAAGCGCCACTTACTGCTGAAATGCTTAACGATGAAGCGCTAACAAAAGCGTGGGCAGATGAAATTGTTTCGACATTAACTGCGAAGGAAGTGACTGGTACATTGTATTCTTCACGCATCGCTCAAGATGAAGAAAGCCAATTATTCTATCCTGTGTTTTCTGTTCGTCAGCATGGTCTAGATACTGAATATGACTTTACCCCAGGTTTCTTTAATTCAAAAGAATACGCGACACTGACTGGTTTAGGTATTGCTAATTTACTTGAAGAGGGCGCTTATATTAAGCGTGGCGAGAAGAGCCGTGAAGTACTTGATTTTGTTGAAGCGCTGAATTGGCTAATGGCTGAATCGAAACGTGGTAGTTATATCCAACGTTATAAAGGACTAGGTGAAATGAACCCAAGTCAGTTATGGGAAACTACCATGGATCCTGAAACGCGTCGCATGCTGCAAGTACGTATCGAAGATGCTGTTGCCGCCGATCAACTGTTCACTACCTTAATGGGTGATCATGTTGAACCGCGTCGAGAGTTCATTGAAGAAAATGCACTGAAAGTAGCTAACTTAGATTTCTAATTTAGTTTGTGATAATGCATTTTTAGCATAATAAAAAGGAGCCTAACGGCTCCTTTTTTGTATCTTCAGATTATCCAGTACTCGAATTATTACGCGAACGTTATAATCTATTAAGCTGTCGCAGTACTTATCACTACTGTTTCAGCGTAAGCTTTCTGTACTTCTTCAGCAATGACCTTGATACCACGTTGTACTGCATCATCTGGCTGTGAATAATTCATGCGGATACATTCATCAGTATGACGCCATTCTTCATCGAGACCGGGGAAGAAGTGATGACCCGATACGATGAGAACACCACGTACTTTTAAACGCTCATACAGTTCTTGGCTACTGATCGGTAGGTCTTTAAACCATAACCATAAGAAGATTGCACCTTCAGGTTTATGAATTCGGAAGCGTTCATCGGTAATGCTTTGTTGTAACCAATTCACCGCTTGCAACGCTTTAGCATGATAATAAGGTTTGATCACGTCTTCACTTAAGCTAATTATGTCACCTGACTCGACGAGGTTTTGCGCTAGCATTGGCCCCAAGCTTCCTGGTGCTAAATTGATAATACCGCTTAGATTAGAGATAGCAGAAATAACTTCCTCATTACCAATCACAATACCGCAACGTGTACCCGGTAAACCGAGTTTCGATAGGCTCATACATAAGATAATATTGTCGTTGTAAATAGGCTCTACCGGTTCAAAGATAATATTTGGAAACGGTGTACCGTAAGCGTTATCGATTAGCAGGGGAATGTTATGTTGTCTTGCTAACGTATCAAGACGCTGCATTTCTTCATCGGTTAATACATTACCCGTTGGGTTCGTCGGACGTGATACACAGATTAAACCTATATCTTCGGTAATATGTAGGTTGTCAAAATCAACATGGTATTTAAATAAACCATCATCGAGCAATTCTATTTTTGGTTTCACGGTTTCAAAGAAATCATCACTGAGTGCGGTATCGGTATAACCGATATATTCCGGTGCCAATGGGAACAGTACTTTCTTTTTCTTATTGCCAGCAAAGTCACCAGCAAATAAATTGAAGAGATAGAAGAAGGCGTTTTGACTGCCATTGGTGAGGGCGATATTTTTATCGGTTAATTCCCAGCCATAGGTTTTATTTAATAAGGTTGCCAGTGCTGTGGTGAAACTGTTCTTTCCTTGTGGGCCATCGTAATTGGACATGGCTGCCACGAGATCACCGCTGCTTAATAATTGTTGTGCTTCACTGTTAAAGCGTTCTAACATTTCAGGGATTTGAGCGGGGTTACCACCACCTAGCATGATGACATCATCACCGCTGCGGATACCTTCATTTAAATCATGCATTAACTGCGTGATCCCTGAGAATTGAGTAAATCTTTGACCAAACAATGAGAATTCCATATCAGCACTTCTTGTAATTATTTAAAGGGTAAACAACCAACATAGCGGAACTTGCAGCTGTTGTCGATAGTACCAGCGCGGCAAATTAATTTTTCTTAATGACGATGTTTCACGTGAAACAAATGTACTTTTACAGTGGACTATTCCGCTGATGTTCCACGTGGAACCCTACCTAAAAGAGGTATTATTATTCGCTGCTTATAGCAAAAAGGACTGAATATCAAAGCCGTAATAACAAAATAAAGAGTCTACGCATTATGTATTTATTGTCCGCGATAGATAAGGTAAGGTTGAAGTCCAACATTACAATAATAGCCTTTTAAAAAGGCATGAAGAGCTTATTCCTATGCAAAGAAATTTGTTATCAGAACGTATTGAAACCCTAATAGATCATCTTTCTTATGGTATTTATGAACGCCGAGATGCCATAAGATTATGTTTATTAGCGGCCTTGAGTGGCGAGAGTGTGTTTCTATTAGGCCCGCCTGGTATTGCTAAAAGTTTGATCGCCAAACGTATGATTGAAATTTTTGAAGATGAAAGCTACTTCGAATATTTAATGACTCGATTCTCAACCCCGGAAGAAATTTTTGGTCCGTTATCTATTAAAGCGCTAAAAGATGAGGGTAAATATGTACGCCTAACTAAAGGTTACTTACCTGAAGCGGAAGTGGTATTTCTGGATGAGATCTGGAAAGCGGGTCCGGCAATTCTAAATACCTTATTGACGGTGATTAACGAACGTACCTTCCATAATGGTATTGACCATCAGAAAGTACCGATGCGGGTTATTGTCTCAGCGTCGAATGAATTACCCAGTGCTGATTCTGGTTTAGAAGCCTTGTACGATCGAATGTTACTGCGTTTATATCTCGAGCCGATTCAAGACAAACGTAACTTCAAAGCCATGTTAATTCAAAAACCATTACGCCAAGTAAACGATAATATCCTCAAGGTGAGTAATGATGAGTTCGAACTTTGGCAACAAGAGATAAATCAAGTACGCTTGAGTGAGCATTGTTTTGAAATCATCTATGAGTTGAAATTATTTTTAGAGCAGCGTAATACCAGTGGTGATATGATCGAAAACGTTGTTTACGTCTCAGATCGTCGTTGGAAAAAATCCATGCGCCTGTTACAAGCCTGTGCTTACTTCAATGGCCGAGATGAAGTAACAGAGACTGATTTGTTCATTCTTAAAGACTGTATTTGGCATGATCTGGAATCGCGTGATGTGATTATTGAAGCCACCCATCAATTTGCCAGTAAACGTTTCTGTGACCAAGATGAAGTGAACTTGGCATTAGCCAGTATCAAGAGTCGTTTGATTAAACTCGATGATGAGTTTATTGATCGCTTTGCGACGCGATTAACGTCTGATGTGTTACTGACTAAGTTACGCTATAAATTAGACCGAGAATTTGTGCGTACGTCGAGCCTTAATGGCATCCCCGGTTTATGTAAGATTGCTTTATTGGGCGAGTACGATGTATTAGAGCAGGGCTCACAAGAAACGGCAAAATGGGTACATGTTGGTCTCGATGATTTCCAAAAACAGATAAAATCAGGTTCTTGTTTGGTGAAAGGTTATGTGAATGATCACCGTAACGATGTGTGGCTAAACTTTTCAGTGGATGCGAATCAGCATTTACAGGTGCAAAACTTTGCCAATAAGAGTATTCCTGTAGCTGTTATCATTGCTGATGCAGCTCTGAACATTGACGTAAATTGGTTACAACCGTTAGCAGAAATTGATAAAGAGATCTCGGTGATCGCGGATAAATTGAAAAAAAGTCAGCGTGAATTTAGCCTAACCAATCATAATATTTTTGTTAGCGACGACTTTATGGATGATGTGGCAAGCAGCCTAGGCTCATTATCATTAGAGCTAAACAATTTAGTTCAGCATAAAGCGTCATTGTTAAATCGTTTAAATGCCATTGCGCATTTATTTGAACAAGGCTAATTGGTATGGCTCATCCTCATAATCAAAGTCCTGCTATTCGACAGTTAGTTGATGATGCCTTGTTGGATATTACCGCGCATGATCGGGTAACCAGTGATATTAAATCGGCGTACATTAATGATTGGAAGCAGCAGGTCACTAGCTTATTAGCGGATATGCCATTGCCTCCAAGTTTAAGTAGTGAGATGCATTTATGTGAAACTGCTCGGCTATTGAGTCCGGCTAATTTCAGAAATAAGGTCGAAGGCATCCTCAGTAAGATAAAAGCTGACTCGTCATTCTATGATACCGGCTTAACCATCTATCAGCAAAATAGAACTATGTCCGATGATGTGTTCTTTGCGGTGTTTTTAGATAGTTGGCAGCAAGCCATAGAGTTGCAATTATATCAAGAACAAAGCCGGTTAATCGAAGAGCAACGAGAGCTGTTATTGATTGAGTTAGCGGAACGTGAAGAAACCATAGAGCAGTTAGAAGATGTGCTCGATAGTGATTTGTTATGTAGCGGTGAGCGTTTATGGGATCTGGCGAAAGGTAAGTTGACCCATCTTGATACTAAATTACTGCAGCGATACGCGGTGAATTTACGTAAGAATAAAGAGGTAAAGCAAATAGCCTCTGAGCTGGGAAGGATGGCACTTGCGCATATTAATCCCGAAGAAACGCCAAACAGTTATGAAACCTGGGTGCTGGATAATAGCTATCAAGACAATGTGCCGGATGACATGCAAGGCGTAACTTACAGTGATGAAATATCGCGGATGTTGCAAACTGAAGCGGTTAACTTAACGTTTCCAGAGTTAGAGATCATCTTTTATAAACGTTATCTTGAACGGCATTTATTAACTTATCAGTATCAAGGTGCGTTGCAGCAGTATAAAAAGATCACTCAGTATCGAGATATTACTGATGCTGATGAGCAAACCGGTGGGCCTTTTATTATTTGTGTTGATAGTTCAACATCAATGCAGGGCTTTCCGGAATTAACGGCAAAATCGATTTGTTATGCATTACTGCAAGTTGCCTTTGAACAAGGTCGTCAATGTTATTTGATGATGTTTTCTAACGAAGTAATCACTTTTCCAGTAACCCAAACTACCAGTCTAGCAACAATGTTGACCTTCTTATCATCCAGTTTTCGTGGTGGTACCGATCTACAGCCAGTGATTGAAAAGTCGCTGGAGCTAATGAATTCGGCACAATATAAAAATGCGGATACTTTAGTTATTTCTGATTTTATTGCCCAGAAGTTACCAACCCATGTGGCAGATAAAGTCAGAGCGATTAAGACGAAACAAAATCGTTATCATGCTATTTCATTATCACCGCAAGGTAATCCGGAGTTAATGAAAATATTTGATCATGTTTGGCGTTATTCGGCTGGCTTAACGGGGCGGTTGAAGAAAATAAAATAACCGATGTTCCACGTGGAACATAGTAATAATGTCAGTAAGGCATAGCGAATAGCTATCTATGTGTTGTGCATGTTGAGCTATAACATGTTGAGTTAAACAATAGATAATAAAAAGCCAGTATCAATGATACTGGCTTTTTTGGTCGTGCAATTTTAAATTAACAATTACTTCTGTAGAACAGAAATATCAGCTACATTTAAGAATTGATTGCGTAGGGTATTAAGCAGTGTTAAGCGGTTAATTTTAAGCGCTTCATCATCAGCCATTACCATTACGTTATCGAAGAATGTATCTACAACATCACGTAGTTCTGATAATTCTGTTAGTGCTTGTTGGTAATCACCAGCGGCAAATAATGGCGCCAGTAATTCAACTTTAGCCGCTACTGCAGAAGCTAATGCTTTCTCAGCATCTTCTTGAAGTAGTGAAGTATCAACAGTCGCGTTTAGTTCACCCTCAAATTTAGCTAGGATATTACCAACACGTTTGTTTGCTGCTGCTAGTGTTGCTGAAGCATCTAAACCTCGGAAGTGATTAACAGCCTTAACACGCTTGTCAAAATCAGCTGGTTTCGTTGGGCGACGAGCAAGTACTGCTTGAATAACATCAACGCTGATACCTGCATCTCTGTACCATGCAGGGAAACGACCAAGTACAAACGCAACAACATCAGTTGATACATTTTGGTTTGATAGTTTGTCACCGAATAATGCTTTCGCAGTATCAACTAAATCAACAAGATCGAGCGGTAAGTCTTTTTCGATAATGATACGCAGTGTACCAATCGCTGCACGGCGAAGTGCAAACGGGTCTTTATCACCTTTAGGGATTTGACCAATACCGAAGATACCCACTAGCGTATCAAGTTTGTCTGCAAGTGCTACTGAACAAGCAACCAATGATTCAGGTAGACGATCACCAGCATAACGTGGCATGTACTGCTCGTTAAGTGCAACTGCTACTTCTTCTGCTTCACCGTCGTTACGAGCATAGTGCATGCCCATCACACCTTGAACGTCAGGGAATTCTACCACCATGTCTGACATTAAGTCAGCTTTAGCTAATAGACCTGCGCGTTGTGCGTGCTCGGTATTTGCTGAAATTTTACCAGCAATAGCGGCGGCTAAATCTGCAATACGTTGTGATTTTTCTTTTAATGTACCTAGTTGTTTTTGGAATAAAACAGTTTCTAGATCAGCAAGACGACTTTCTAAAGTACGTTTCTTATCTGTATTAAAGAAGAATTCAGCATCTGCTAAACGTGGACGAACAACTTTTTCGTTACCTTCAATTACGCGTCTCACATCTTTACTGATGATGTTTGAAACAAAGATGAATTTAGGTAAAAGTTCACCGTCAGTGCTTAACATTGGGAAGTACTTTTGGTTGTCTTTCATCGTGTAGATCAAAGCTTCCGCTGGTACGTCTAGGTAACGTTCTTCAAAGTTACCTACTAATGTTACTGGCCATTCTACTAGAGAAGTTACTTCTTCAAGTAGGTCTTCTTCGATTTCAGCAACACCACCATGTTCGCTTGCAGCAGCAATAACTTGCTTACGAATGACATCTTTACGACGTTCGTAATCAACCATTACCATGCCGTGGTCTTCAAGAAGATCAACATAGTTGTCAGCGTGTGGTAATTCAAAATCACCTTTACCTAGGAAACGGTGACCGCGAATAGTACGCGCCGCTTTAATTCCTAAGATTTCGCCTTCAAGCGCTTCAGCACCAAATAACATAGTAATTGTATGCACTGGGCGAATGAATTGAATCGGGCTATCGCCCCAACGCATTGGCTTGCTAACCGGTAGTTTAGCTAAAGAAGTAGCAACCATGTCAGCAACAAGTGCTTGAGTGGCTTTACCTTTAACTTCAGATTTATGCAGTAACCATTCGCCTTTGTCTGTTTTTACTCGGCCAGCTTGCTCAACAGTAATACCGTTGCCGCGTGCCCAGCCTTGTGCCGCTTTCGTTGCGTTTCCGTCAGCATCGAATGCAACAGAAACAGCAGGACCGCGTTTTTCAATGACTTTATCAGCTTGTGCATCAGCAAGTGCTGTTACTGTTAATGCTAAACGGCGAGGTGCTGCCATCCAATTAACGTCAGTAAATTCTAAACCGGCTTTTTCTAGCTCTGCTTGGAAGTTTGCTGCAAATGCTTCAGCTAAAGTACGTAACGATTTTGGTGGTAACTCTTCAGTACCAATCTCGATTAATAAGTTTTCAGTTGCCATGCTACTTCCTATTTGTCTTTTTTACATAACGGGAAGCCTAGCGCTTCACGAGATGCGTAATACGCTTCAGCAACACCTTTAGAAAGGGTACGAATACGTAAAATATAACGTTGACGCTCAGTCACTGAGATTGCATGACGCGCATCTAGCATATTAAATGCATGGCCAGCATCAAGAATACGTTCGTATGCTGGTAGTGGTAGCGGCACTTCTAAATCTAGTAGTTTTTGCGCTTCTTTTTCACTTTCATCAAAGAGAGTAAAGAGGAAATCAACATTGGCATGTTCAAAATTGTAAGTTGATTGTTCAACTTCATTTTGGTGGAAAATGTCACCGTATTTAACAACACCGAGTGGACCATCTGTCCATACGAGGTCGTATACGCTGTCTACATCTTGGATATACATCGCAAGACGTTCAAGACCGTAAGTCATTTCACCAGTAACGGGTTTACATTCAAGACCACCAACTGCTTGGAAGTAAGTAAACTGAGATACTTCCATACCGTTTAGCCAGATTTCCCAACCTAGACCCCAGGCGCCCAATGTTGGGTTTTCCCAGTTGTCTTCTACGAAGCGAATATCGTGAACTAATGGATCAAGACCAACTTCTTTCAGTGAGTCCAAGTATAATTCTTGGATGTTCGCTGGCGATGGTTTGATCACTACTTGGAATTGATAGTAGTGTTGTAAACGGTTTGGGTTTTCACCATAACGGCCATCGGTAGGACGACGTGATGGTTGCACGTAAGCATATGCCATTGGCTCTGGCCCTAATGAACGTAAAAACGTCATCGGGTGAGAGGTGCCGGCACCTACTTCCATATCGAATGGTTGCACAATCGCACAACCTTGACGAGCCCAGTAATCCTGCAGTGCTAGGATCAGCCCTTGAAAAGTTTTAACATTGTAATTTGACATGATATCAGCACAATAAAGCAAAGAAATAATCACCAAAGTATACCTGTTGAGCAGATATGAATATAGGGTAAATTACAATATTTGGTCTTGTTAGTGTGGTTTTTTCAGCTATTTGCGTTGGCATAGCGATTTGATGCGAGAAAAGTTGTCTGCGGGATAATCGTCACGCGAATATGTCATGGCGCTATTCGCGTGTCTAGAAGGACTAATTTACGCCTTTTTTAATCAGGTATTGATACGGTAATTGTTCTGTTTGGCTGGCCATTAAGGTGTGATCCATAAACTGACAAAAGCTAGGGATATCACGCACAGTCGCGGGATCGTCAGCAATAATTAATAAAGTTTGGCCATCATCGAGTTTTCTTACTGTTTTTCGTACCATCATCACAGGTTCTGGACAGCGTAAACCAAGGGCATCTAGTTCATGTTCTGGATTCGAAAATAATGGATTCATCAGGCTTTCTCTATGTGGTCAATGTACGTAAATAGACTAATATTAATAAGTGGTGGTAATTAAATATTGGTAAATCACCATTATGTTGTTAAATTGTTAATAACCGCGTGATATTCATATTGCGCCGTTAAGTAACCATCAACAAGGAGTGTGTATGTTACTACAAGCCAGTGGCAGACTAAAAGTATATTCTTCAATCGCTTTTTTTTCACTATTAATCATGCTTATGGAAGTGCCTATTGCCGATACCGGTACTTGGCTAGGGGTATTAAGTATTGTTGGGATCGCAGTTTGGGTCGAATTAAGTGATTATTTTGTCGAAGAAGATAACACTGAAGACAAAGCTGAAAAAGTCGAACACAAAGACGATAATAAGTAAAAATAGCAGAGGGTATATCGCCCTCTGTTTTACTCGCTAGCAACTAATGTCCTACCAAATTCGAATTTATGCCGACCTTACTATCAATGAAGATGATCACCAGCCCTACGAGGCGAAAACTTTAGCTTTAACCATGTCTCGATATTGTTTTGGAGCCATATCAAAGTGTTGCTCGAATTTTTTCTTGAAATAATATGCATCACGAAAACCAACTTGTTCGGCGACATCACACATGGTGAGGCCAAAGTCGCGTAATAGCACTTGTGCGGTCTCTAGTCTAAGCGTCAACAAAAACTGATTTGGCGTTTGTCCTACTTGTTGTTTGAAGCGGCGATTGAAAGTTCGCAGCGGCAGTTGGCAAACATCGGCAACCATTTGATTAGTGATCACTTTGGCCATATTACGTTGCATCCAATCTTGCGCGAGGGCAATCGATTCATCAAATTGTACTTGACCACCAATTTGGTAAAAAGGTTGCTGCTGAGTTCGAGATATTTCATGAGAAAAATGGTTTTCAATCACGCTGGCGATCTTCTTACCAAACATTTCGTTAATTAAAAACAACATCATTTCAGATTGTGAGTTAATACTACCAGCACAATATAAGCCGTTTGCTGCCGTGATAGAAGCTTGACGATTAAGTTTTACTTGTGGGTAATGTTGGCTAAATTGATCGTAAAAATACCAGTGCGTTGTGGCGGGTAAACCATCAAGCAAACCTGCTTCGGCTAACCAGCAAACCCCTGTGCCTGTCGATAGTATTTTGGCTCCCTTATTATATTGTTGATGCAACCAAGGAATAACTTCTGGATGCTTAATTATTGATACTAAAGGATTACCCCACATAGGCGGAAAGATAACAAGGTCAAATTCTTGCTCGCATTCAAAGGTGAGATCGGGTTGTAAGCGTAATCCCGCTGTGAGTGACTTGGCGCCTAAACTTGTCGAAATTAATTTTATCTCTAACGGGTCTTGATGCTGCGTTTTTCGATCGCGTAAGCGTGATGCGCCCGATAGCATTTCTGCCGCTAAGGAGATCCCAGTGACTAACGCTTTATCATATAGTACAAATCCAATTTTCACATCAAGCTCCGATTCTATGGCGTTCTAAATTTAGACTATCTATTTATTTATGGTTCAGTGCCTTGCTTTTATAGACTAAAAAACTGCATTGGCACAAGTGTCGGGAGAAATGGCACAGTTGAAAGTGTATTGTTAGTATAACTTGCTAGACTAGCTAGCAATAGCTGAGATTCGAATGAGATGTAATAAAATGGCAAAGTTACCGTTAATTGTTGGTTTAGGTGGGATTAATGCGGCCGGACGTAGTTCTGGTTTCCACAGTTATAAGCGTTTAGTGTGTGATGCCCTGACTGAAGATGTCATGGCAAGTACCTGGCAGGATCTCGCGCAACGAATGGGATTAGATACTAACGACATTAATGCCGATATTATTGCCCAGATTAAAGCCGGTACATTAGTGCGCCGTACCACTAGCTTTGATCCAGACGCGGTACCTTTTCAGCGTAAAGCTAAATTAGCCGCTGGTATGACGCCAATTACATTCCAATTAAAAAAATCTAAATTACCTCACACGATCCCGGCTAATTGGCTACTTAGTGATATTGATAGTAAAACTGTTGAAGTCGTTGTGGAAGGTGATTTTGATGCGTTAATTAATGACACGATTGCTTATCCAGTATCAAGTGCCGGTAATATTCCAACCGGTTTTGAACTCGATAAATTATATAATTCACGTTCGCATCCGCGCGGTCTAAAGTTAACGGTATATGGTGCTTCCGACGCGCTAAATTCATTGGGTATTGATTGGGATAGCATACTTGAATTAATTAACCCTGATGAAGTTTCTGTTTATGCCGGTAGTGCATTAGGGCAAGTTGATGAGAATTCATTTGGCGGCCTGCTTTCAGCTTATTTTAAAGGCGGCCGTGTAAGCACTAAAATGATGGCAATGGCGTTAGCCGAAATGCCTGCTGACTTTATTAATAGTTATGTTATCAACAGTGCTGGCACAACGGGGACCAATATGGGCGCTTGTGCTAGCTTCCTGTATAACCTGCGTCAGGGGATGTTAGATATCCAATCTGGTAAGTCAAAAGTCGCTATCGTAGGTAACGCTGAAGCACCTGTTGAAACAGGTGTGATGGAAGGTTTCCGCGTGATGGGGGCATTAGCTGAAGATGACCAGCTAAAAGCATTGGATGGTAGTGATAGCGTGGATAATCGCCGTGCTTGTCGTCCATTTTCATCAAATGCTGGTTTTACTATGGCGGAATCTGCACAATTCGTGGTACTGATGGATGACGAGCTAGCACTAGAGCTCGGTGTGTCTATTTATGGCTCTGTTGCCGATGTATTTATTAATGCTGATGCCAATAAAAAATCTATTTCAGCGCCAGGTATTGGTAACTACGTGACAGTGGCGAAAGCGACAGCATTAGCTAAAGCAATTTTAGGCGAGGGTGGCTTACAACATACCTTTGTCCAAGCTCATGGTACTGGTACGCCGCAAAATCGCGTTACTGAAAGTCATATTTTGAGTGAAGTAGCGGCTAGTTTTAATATCAAAAATTGGCCTGTTACTGCGATTAAATCGTATGTTGGCCATTCAATGGGTGCCGCTGCAGGCGATCAATTAGTGGCATCACTTGGGGTATGGCAGCATGGCTGGATCCCTGGTATTAAAACCATCGATCATATTGCTGATGATGTCCACCAAGCTAACCTTAACATTTTAACTGACCATCAGTTTGTGGGTGATAAAGGCCAAGAGATGAAAGCGGTACTGTTGAATGCCAAAGGATTTGGCGGTAATAATGCTACTGGCCTGATATTATCTCCCCTGCAAACATTAACCATGCTCGAAGCGAAGTACGGTGCGTCAGTAGTGAATGCTTACCAAAAAAAGAATAACCAGATCCAACAGACGGCAGCAACGGCTGATAGTAATGCCTGCGGTGGTGATGAAAATATCCGTTATGCATTTGGTAATGCGGTGATTGATGAAAGTGGTGTGAAGATCACGACTGAAGAAGTGCGTTTACAAGGTTTTGTAAACGCAATCAAGTTAGCGCAAGATAATCCGTATCACGATTATAGCTAGTTCGTTCACGCGAGTAGATTTACTCCCCTTGCACGTTAAGTTCGTGCAAGGGGATATGTGACGAGATTCATATCATCTGCCATCACTTGTAACTCTTCAGTGATTTCCACGAGCTGCTTCAGCTTTTGAATTAATAATAACGTATGTTTATGGCTATCATTTTCATAGCTTTTTAGTAACACCTCTATCTCACTAATATAAGCCTTATCGACATTAACGGGCGTTAAGATTGTACCCTGTGTTTGCTCTAATGCGCGGCTAATTAATTGTGCCACTAAAGCTAAATCTTGCTGTAATCCTGCATCAATAATTTTATTTCTGTGCACACCTAAGGCTGATAATGCCGATAACATAGCGTGATTTCGACGTGAAATATCGTATACATGATTCAGTTTATGACGCTTATCGTTGGGTTCAACTTGCATGTCTTTCCAGGACGCGATCAAATTACTATCGGCGACATAGGCTTTACGACGGGAGACTCGATACGGTAAATCATTATTTTTTCCCGAAACATATTGTTTAATTATCTCATTAAAGTAATTTTGATTAGCGATGATGGCTTCGACTAAATATTTAGGGAATTGCTTATATTGCCAGTTTGGAAGTACTAACTTAGCTAGCAGGAAAGCAATACTACACCCAGTTAACGTATCAATGATCCGTGGGATCGTGACAACATAACCTTGTTGGTAGAGTACGTTAAATGCTAATAATACCAGCAGGGTAATATAGGTCACCGCTCTGCTGTAATTTTGGCGTAAATAGTAAAAGAACAGAAATGCCGATATCGCCAATAAAAATAATTGGCTACGTTCCGTTGGGAATAGGTATAACAAGGTTGCACCTATAATAATACCCATCAGTGTACCGCTAATACGCTGCTTTAGTTTTACTCGCGTGGCGCTGTAACTGGGTTGTAGTACAAATAATGTTGTTAATACCACCCAATAACCATGTAAATCAGAAGCTAAAATAATACCAATGCCTAAGGCGATACCTAAGGTCAAACGAATAGCATGACGAAATACTGGACTCGATAAATGTAATGCATTACTGAGGCGTTGTAATACCGGTAGTCGTTCGCGTGGCGCCATGACTAAGAACGCTTGATCGTTTTGCGGTTCGCTGTTAATTAATAATTCATCTGCCTTACATAAATTCCGAAATAATAGTTTTAATGGGCCAAAGAGTTGCCATTTCAGCGACTTTTCCAATGTCAGTAATTCTTGTTTTAAAATGGCTAACGACCAAGTCAAACCATGATCATGTTGATAGGCTTGCTTGTATAGGGTGGCGTGACCACGCTGGGTACACGCGTCGGCAAGTTGTTTTAATACTTGCTCGAAACCTGCAATAATTAAATCATTATTTAAATTACGTTTTAACGAATCGTAATGAAAATGGCTTGATGTCATTTTTTCATGCAGTTCTTGGGCTTCTTGATAGAGGTGGATCAAGTGCTGGAGTTCATGAGAAATATCTTTCTCATCTACATGGTAATCAATATTAGTACGACACTCAGACATGGCATTGACGATATTAATATTCAGGGTAGATAAAGTATGGCGGATGGTTTTATGATCGTATTTCGTTTGTGAAAAAAACTTGGATTTTTCTTGTTGGTACAAACCTAAGGAAGAATAAATTTCTGCCAAGCGTTCGCGAATTGGATTATACAAGGTAACCTTAAGTAACACCGTCGAGATGATGAAATACCACGCTGCACCAGCAATCAACAATAACGAGTAAGGGCCAAAATTCACGTTACTACTCAGCACTGCGGCTGATTCGGCATCATGACTTAAGCCAAGCATGGTATAAACGGCAATCATTAACGTCGCAAAACTGATGGTGACATAACGTTTACCCAGTGAGCCTAAAATAATGATCGCAAAAGTAAATAGGCAACTACCAAGTAAAAAGAGCAGTGGATAGGGGAATAACAGACTGACCAATAATGAGGATAAAGTAAAACAAAAAAGCGCTAACAAACTGTTGATAATGCGTTGCTTAATACTGTCGTCACCCTCAGAAATCACGGCTGCGACAATACCCAGTACCGCTGTCACCGAAAATTCAGAAAAGCCAAGAAAGTAGCCTGGGACCAATAAGGTAATTGAGGCGATAAATGCTTTTAAGGCAATAAAAAAATTACTGTTGGCTGCCAAATAAGCCAATTTTTGCCATGATGTTAGCATGTGTATTGCGCTCCGTATAAAATATTGTAGATAATCATACCTACTGTGCTGCTTTTATTGCATTGGTGAGTTGCACTACAGCTGCTTCATTACTAATGCTTTTATCATAAATGAAGTTGCTGATGACTTGTGTTATTGCCGATTGTACATAGGTCGTTGTAGCCATGGCTTGTGAGAAAGTAGGGACTAACGTACCGTCTCGCATTGCTTGTTGATAGTCTTGGTATGCTTGTTGTGAGCAGGGATTAAACTGACGTTCATCAAGGGTGTTAATGATTGGCAAAGAGCCTTTTTTAGCGTTAAAGTCACGCTGCAATGCTGGTGTTAATATGATACTAGCTAAGGTGTCCTGCGCTTTTTTGACGTCTGATGATACACTTCTTAATTTGAAAAAAGCAAAGCTATCAACGTTGTAACTGAATATACCTTCACTGCCTGGAAATTCGATACAGCGTATTTTGGTATTTAATTTCTGCTTTTCTTGTAGTAACTTACCTGCGACCCAATCACCCATAATTTGTATTGCTGCTTTATCTTCAATGAGTAATCTAGTCGATTGTTCCCAAGTCCGATTTTTAGCATTATCATCAATAAATAATGAGATGGTACGTAACTTGGCGAATGCTTGGATCATCGCTGGAGAGGCTAATACCTGTGGGTTTAGCTCGACAAAGGCTTGCTTATATTGTTCTGCACCCAGTATCGATAAGCTGATCGATTCAAATAAGATCGCGTCGGCCCAAGGTTCTGAAGTGTGGGCAATGGGTAAATAACCCGCGACCTCGAGTTGTGGTAATGCCGTTATCAGCTCGGTAAGATTTCGCGGAATTGCAATGTTTGCTTGTTTAAATACTTTTGCATTGAACCATAACCAATTAATACGATGAATATTAATGGGCACTGCGACATAGTGACCTTGGTATTTCATTATCGGCTTAATGAATTCAGGCAGTTTTTTATCCCATTGCTCGCGCTTGGCAATATCGTCGAGCGAGGTAAGGAAGCCTAATTTGGCCCACTCTTGAATATTGTGGCCCTTAATTAACGCGGCTGTTGGCGGATTACCTGACACCGCTCGTGAGCGTAATACCGTTAAGGCGCTATTACCACCGCCGCCTTTAATGGCAAAGTCGAGCCAAGTATTATCTGTTTCTTCAACTTTATCTTGTAGCTCGCTGAGGGCATCAAGCTCACCACCCGATGTCCACCAATGTAATACTTCTACTTGGCTTGCTGAGGCGGAAAACGTGAATAAAAGATGCAATAATATAAACAGTCGTGTGATGCGATTGCTGCTGATGGTATTCATGACTGTGCTCGTGATGAAGGTTTATGCGGGAGTCGTAAGATCACTTTAAGTCCTGAATTTTCTCGATTATGTAAGGTCAACGTACCACCGTGGGCACTGGCAATATTACGGGCAATGCTTAAGCCTAAACCGGAACCATCGGTGTCTTGGGCAATACGCGTATAGGGGGTGAATATATCTTCTAACATGTCTTCTGGAATACCGGGTCCTGAATCAATCAGACAAATAACGATATGTTCTTGTTGCTGCTCGACAATTAGATGTAAAAAATCACCATATTTTATCGCGTTTTCAACCAAGTTGGTTAAGCAGCGTTTAATCGCTAACGGTTTACCATGATAGTGAATCTCAATTTTAGGAAATTCAAAAGTGACTTTTTCTTCATTGCGATTATGGTGTTCAGTAATGTCATAAAGCAATTCTTGGATATCAATTAAGGCATTGTTTTCATGAATGTCGGTATCTTTGACACATTGTAGCGCGCCCTTTACCATCATTTCTAATTGGTCTAGGTCATTATTAAATTTGGCGGTTTTGGCATCATCATTCAATAGTTCAGCGCGTAAACGTAAGCGGGTGATGGGGGTTTTTAAATCGTGAGAAATGGAGCGAAATAAGCGTTCGCGATCGTCGATATAGCGTTTTATACGTAAGTGCATGCGGTTAAATGCTTTAGTGGCGATGACTAATTCAGATGCGCCTTTTTCTGCGAGTAAGGGCTGATCTAAATCCTGACTTAATGTTGCAGCCGCTGCGGCAAGGTTTTTAAGTGGCTTGGTTTGCCAGCTTACTAATACGTAAATCATCCACATTAAATTGGCGGTGATCAAAAAGATAAAAAACAGTTGATCATTACTGACTAAGTTGTCATTGAGCGAGACGTAAGGGGTTGGTAGTAATGCTGCAATGTATAGCCATTCATCTGGTGCCAGCATCATTTGGATGACTAATACTGGCGGATTTAACGGTTCTAAGGTCAATGAATAATGCGCCCAAGAGCGGGGTAATTCCGATAATAGGGTATCGTTGTTCAGCACGTGTAAGGTTTTTGGATGTGAAAACTCGGTCTTAATGACGATATTATTGCCCAGTTTGTCACCGAACACACGTTGGAATTCATCCAGTACCACACGTTTCATTGCGCTATTTTCAACGGGGTCAATATCAATTTCGACTGAATTTAATGATACAAAATAGCGACTGCCACCAAAGTCGCGTAACTGTTCTAGTACGATATGACGATATTGCAGCGGTAAAGATTTAAAGAAAGTCGCGGTTGAAGCGATGTTTTGCGCCATGCCTTCAGCAGTGTTTTTTAAGCCTTCTCGTTCCTTGTCTTTACTGAAGTTATACCAAATACTGGTTGAGATTAATTGCGCTGTCACGATGGATAACAGCGTCAGTAATAACATTCTCGAGACCAAAGAACTGGGTAATTGGCGAAAAATATGTTCTTTAATCGTCATAAGAGACTTCGGTGATCAACACATAACCACGTCCACGGATAGTTTTGATTAATGTTGGGCTTTTACTGTTATCGCCGAGCTTTTGGCGTAAACGACTGAGTTGAATATCGATACCACGTTCCAGTGGCAAGGCTTCGCGACCACGGGTTGCATCAGAAAGCGCATCTCGATCGAGTACTTGATTGGGATTAGTTACAAACAGTTTCAACATATTAAATTCACTACCAGATAATTCCGTCGCGCTATTATCGGTTAAGCTAATTAATTGCCGTGTTAATGTATCGAGCTTCCAATTGGCAAAAATAAAATAGCGGCCTTGGGTTGGTTTGGTATAACTTGAGCGGCGCAACAAAGCTTTAATGCGCGCCAGTAATTCTCGTGGGCTAAAGGGTTTCGCCATGTAATCATCTGCGCCAATTTCTAGCCCAACAATGCGATCTGCTTCATCTGAATTGGCGGTTAGCATAATGATAGGCACTTGCGAGGTGCGGCGGATTTTTTGACATAAGGTAAAACCATCATCGCCGGGCATCATCACGTCTAGGACGATTAGATCGGGGGTATTGGTGGCTAATACGCGTTGCATTTCCTTGCCTTCGCCAGCGGTTAGCACTGAAAATCCAGCTTGATCGAGATATTCACTGAGTAACTCTTTGATCTCAACATCGTCGTCAACGACTAATATTTGCTTTTTTGTGCTCATGCCCAGTCCATTATTTACATTGCGTAACTTGTATTGAACAGCTTGGAGCGGGAAATTTCAAGAAGAACATAAAAAAAAGCCAACTATCGTCATAGTTGGCTTGATATAGATTAAATAACCGTATGTTTTGTACAGTCTTTATTAGTCTTCGATACGCTCAAAGATAGTCGCAATACCTTGACCAAGACCGATACACATAGTCGCTAGACCGTATCTGCCGCCTTGCACTTCAAGTTCGTTGACTAGTGTCGTTGAAATACGCGAACCAGAACAACCGAGTGGGTGACCTAATGAGATAGCGCCACCGTTAAGGTTGATTTTAGTCTCAACAACATCTTCTAAGCCAAGATCTTTAACACAAGGTAAAGATTGCGCTGCGAATGCTTCGTTTAATTCGAATACATCGATATCGTCAATCGTTAGACCTGCACGCTTAAGCGCTTTTTTCGTTGCTGGAACTGGACCGTAACCCATGATTGATGGATCACAGCCAGCAACAGCCATAGACACAACTCGAGCACGAGGCTTAAGGCCCAGTTCTTTGGCTTTGTCTGCAGACATCAGTAACATTGCAGAAGCACCATCTGATAATGCAGATGAAGTACCCGCAGTTACAGTACCGTTTACTGGATCAAATACGGGACGTAAACCTGCGAGGCTTTCCATTGTTGTTTCTGGACGAATTACTTCATCGAAATCATACAATTTTAAAATACCATCAGCATCGTGACCTTCAATAGGTAGAATTTCACGTTTGAAACGGCCTGAAACAGTCGCTGCTTGTGCTAATTTGTGTGAGCGTACTGCAAATGCATCTTGTTGTTCACGTGTAATGCCGTGCATTTTACCTAACATTTCAGCCGTTAGACCCATCATACCCGCTGCTTTAGCAGTAGATTTAGCCAGACCAACGTGGAAATCAACACCGTGGTTCATTGGTACATGACCCATATGCTCAACACCACCAATGATCATCACATCGCCGTCGCCCATTGCGATAGCACGTGTAGCATCATGGATAGCTTGCATTGATGAACCACATAAGCGGTTAACGGTTGTTGCGCCTGCTGTGATTGGAATACCAGCAAGTAATGAAGCATTACGGGCGATATTAAAACCTTGCTCTAGCGTTTGCTGAACACAACCCCAATAAACATCTTCGATGTCATTTGGATCAACTTCAGGGTTACGGTCAAGCAAGCCGCGCATTAATTTTGCAGATAGATCTTCAGCACGAACGTGACGGAATGCACCGGCTTTAGAACGACCCATAGGTGTACGTAGACAATCGACTACAACTACATCTCTCATTTTATTATCCTCGTTCGTGTCTTAGTAAAAAGTTTTGCCGTCAGCTGCGCGTTGACGCAAGCCATCAGTTACTTGGTAAAGCGGTCCTAAATCAGCAAATGAATCTGCTAATTCAATGTATTTATCTAGACCCATAGTATCTAGGTAACGGAATACACCACCACGGAATGGAGGGAAGCCAATACCATAGATAAGTGCCATATCAGCATCACCAGGTGTAGCAACAATACCTTCTTCAAGACAACGAACAACTTCGTTAATCATCGGGATCATACAGCGAGCAATGATATCATCTTTAGTGAAGTCAGCTTTTTCGCCAGCGACTTCAGCAAGTAGTTCATAGCTTTTCGCTTCTGGTGTTTTCTGTACGCGACCACGACGGTCTTTTGCATAAGAATAGAAACCAACACCATTTTTCTGGCCATAACGTGTTGCGTCAAACATCACATCGATTGCATCTTTGCCTGTTTTCGCCATACGCTCAGGGAAACCTTCAGCCATAACAGCTGCGGCATGGTGACCAGTATCAATACCAACAACATCGAGTAGATATGCTGGACCCATTGGCCAACCAAATTGTTTTTCCATTACTTTATCAACAGCAACAAAGTCAGCACCATCTGCGATGAGTTTTGAGAAACCGAAGAAGTAAGGGAACAATACACGGTTTACAAAGAAACCAGGGCAGTCGTTTACAACGATAGGCGTTTTGCCCATTTTAGCTGCGTATGCAACAGTCGTCGCAATTGTTTCATCTGATGATTTCTCACCACGGATGATTTCAACTAATGGCATTTTGTGTACAGGGTTGAAGAAATGCATACCACAGAATTGTTCTGGGCGTTTCAAGTTCTTCGCAAGTACATTAATTGGGATAGTAGATGTGTTCGACGTAATGACTGTGTCAGCACTGACGTTATCTTCTAATTCAGCTAATACCGCTGCTTTAATTTTTGGATTTTCAACAACCGCTTCAACAATAATGTCAGCTTCATCAACTGAGTTATAGCTTAGCGTTGGGGTGATTGAAGAAATCACTTTCGCTAGTTTAGCGCCGTCAATACGACCGCGTTTCAGTTGCGTTGTTAATAAACCAGACGCTGTCGCCATACCAAGATCTAATGCAGCATCGTTGATATCTTTCATGATCACTGGCGTGCCTTTAACTGCTGATTGGTAAGCGATACCGCCACCCATGATACCAGCGCCAAGTACAGCGGCTTTATTGGTTGCTTTACCTGCTTTTGCTGCTTTCTTTGCGCCAGCTTTTAGTGCTTGGTCGCTCAGGAATAAGCCAACTAATGCTTGTGCTGCATCTGTTTTAGCAAGTTTAATGAATGTTGCTGCTTCTGCACCAAGTGCACCGGTACGGTCCATTCTTGCTGCTGCTTGAATTGTCTTCACTGCAGCCGTTGGTGCTGGGTAATGTTTACCTGCTTTCGCGTATACCATACCAAGTGCAGTAGAGAAACTCATGGTCGCTTCAATTTTATTTAGACCTAACGGCGCTTGTTTTTGCGCACGACGTGATTGCCAGTCTAGTTTGCCTGCAATCGCATCTTTAATCATAGATAGTGCAGCATCACGTAATTTCTCGGGTGCTACAACCGCATCTACAGTGCCAAACTTAAGGGCCGCAGGTGCTTTATAATCTTTACCAGTTGTGATCCACTCAACGGCATTATCAGCGCCGATTAGACGTGGTAAACGTACTGTGCCACCGAAACCAGGCATGATACCTAATTTAGTCTCAGGTAAACCGATACGTGCCGTCGTGTCTGCAACACGGAAGTCAGTCGCTAGAATTGCTTCACAGCCACCGCCAAGTGCATGACCGTTTACTGCTGAGATTGTTGGATATGGCAGGTCTTCAATCGCATTGAATACTGCATTTGCTTGTTCCAACCAACCTAATAATTCAGCGTCTGGTAGTTTAAACAGCTCGAGGAATTCAGTGATATCAGCGCCAACGATGAATGCACCTTTGCCTGATGTTTGAATTAATCCTTTAATATCTGAATTAGTCTGTAATACTTTTACAGCTTCAGTTAATGCTTGTAATGTTGCTTGATCAAATTTATTAACAGGGCCTTTCGCGTCATATTTTAATTCTGCGATGCCATCTTCTAATAGAGTGACCGAGAGTTGTTCGGCTTGGTAAATCATTACGTTTCTCCTTGCTAAAGCGATGGTGATCATCAGCTCCGTTTGCTATTTACCAGCTATGTAGGGTACTGGTTGATCTCATTCTGTCGATAATTTCACAATATTTCAACACTTATTTTAAACGGCCGTTTAACTTTTTCTTGGTTGTACGACTGCTGACTAATCACTAAGTAGTATTAATGACGCTAAGGTGAAGTTCGGGATAATGCGAGCGAAATGACTTATTTACCTTTGAAACTGGCTATCGGCAATCAGTTTAAGTGCTTTTTAAGTGTTTAATTTCTTATTGTTAGATTTATTTAGTTTTATTAACTGTAAAGTGTTCAGCTTACAACTGTTTTTAATTGTTGGATGTTTGTTGATGAATATTTAATGAAGATAAATTGGTCATCACTTAACTTTTAAAAATTGTGATCCTGAACCTGCTATTATCAACAAGCATATAACAGTAGAATGGTGATGTTCACCTTTTATAGTAGAATATACTCAGGATATAAATGACAGCGAATAGTCCTTATTTTGTTTTAGAACAGACTTATGAATACACTGAAGAAATAAAAAAAAGCCGTTTTATCACTTATCTTACGCCGACCAAAGGACGCCAAGCGGCGGAGCAATTGGTGCGGGAGATTAAAGCGCTGCACCCTAGTGCGCGTCATCACTGTTGGGCGTTTGTTGCTGGTAGACCAAGTGATGGTCAGCAGTATGGTTTTAGTGATGACGGTGAGCCTTCTGGTACTGCGGGCAAACCTATCCTTAATTGTTTACTGGGTAGTGATGTTGGTGAAATGACCGCTGTTGTTGTGCGTTATTATGGTGGTATTAAATTAGGCACTGGCGGATTAGTGCGTGCTTATGCTGGCGGTGTGCAGCAAATACTTAAATTAATAGAACCGATTGAATGCCTTATATATACAGAACTTAACTTAACATGTGATTATGCCCAAATAGCTGCAATAGAGAGTTTATTTTCAGTATATAATGGTAAATTAAGACATGCTGAATATGGTGAGCGAGTCGTCATGCAGCTTGATGTTGATGCGAGGCATGTTCAAGCCTTCATTACAGCTGTTAAAAATAAAACCAATGGCCAAGTTAATGTCAAAGTGGTCGATTAATATTTAGGGATAAAAATAATAATGCAATTCAGGGCAATTTTAAGAATTGTAGGGATATTGGTTACCCTCTTTAGTGTAACGATGATATTCCCCGCACTGATCGCGGCAATATACAAGGATGGTGGTGGTCTTGTCTTCATTAATTCCTTTGTTTTCTGCATCGTATTAGGCAGTATCTTATGGTACAAAAACCGTAATTATAAAAAAGAATTAAAAGCCAAAGAAGGTTTTTTAATTGTGGTTTTATTTTGGACTGTACTGGGTAGCATTGGTGCATTACCTTTTATTCTTTCTGAACAACCTAATCTCAGTGTTGCTGGCGCCTTTTTTGAATCCTTTTCGGGCTTAACCACAACTGGCGCGACGGTTATTGTTGGGCTTGATGAATTGCCCAAAGCATTATTATTTTATCGCCAATTCCTACAATGGTTAGGTGGGATGGGGATCATTGTACTTGCTGTTGCGGTACTCCCTATTTTAGGTATAGGCGGAATGCAGTTGTATCGTGCTGAAACACCTGGTCCAGTTAAAGATTCGAAGATGACACCGCGAATAGCCGAAACCGCAAAAGCGCTTTGGTACATTTATTTATGTCTCACGGTTGTTTGTGCTATGGCATTCTGGCTGGCGGGGATGACGATGTTTGATGCAATTTCGCATAGTTTCTCAACAATCGCTATTGGTGGTTTCTCTACCCATGACAGCAGTATGGGCCATTTCGATAGTCCCGTAATTAATCTGATCACCGTGGTGTTCTTAATTATTGCTGGGATTAATTTTTCGTTACATTTTGCGGCATTCTCGATTAAAGGCTTCAAGCCTGGTTCTTATTTTCGTGATATAGAATTACGGGCTTTTTTATTCGTACAATTGGCGCTTGTTGCAATTTGCTTCTTTATACTGTTATCTAAAGGTGTTTACGATTCACCTGAAATGGCATTGGATAAAGCGTTATTCCAAGCTGTGTCTATTTCTACTACAGCTGGCTTTACCACGACAAGTTTCCAAGATTGGCCATTGTTCTTACCCGTACTGTTAGTATTCTCAAGTTTTATTGGCGGTTGTGCCGGTTCAACCGGAGGAGGTATGAAGGTTGTTCGTATCCTGTTACTTTATTTACAAGGTATGCGTGAAATGAAACGTTTAGTTCATCCACGTGCTGTATATAAAATTAAGTTAGGAAAAAAAGTATTGCCTGATCGTGTTATTGATGCGGTTTGGGGATTCTTTTCTGCATACGCCTTGGTATTTGTCATCTGCATGCTGGCATTGATCGCGACTGGCATGGATGAGCTGTCGGCATTTTCTGCCGTGGTGGCAACATTGAATAACTTGGGACCTGGGCTGGGTCAAGTGTCGGTACATTTTGGTGATGTGAATGATAGCGCTAAATGGATTTTAGTTGTGGCTATGTTATTTGGTCGTTTAGAAGTTTTTACCTTATTAATTTTATTTACGCCTGCTTTCTGGCGTAGCTAAGTGGAACCTATAATGAAAAAAATGTTAGTACTGTATTCTACCGTCGATGGGCAAACTCTTAAGATAATTAAAGCGATCGAAGAGGCTATTACCAACCAGTATCATTGTGAAGTCATGAGTATTGATGAATGCCAGCATATTGATATGGCTATTTTTGATAAAGTGGTTATCGGTGCATCGGTTCGCTATGGTCACTTGAATAAAAAACTATACCAATTTATTGCTGCCAATAAAGAACAGCTTGAAGCCAAAGATAATAGTTTCTTCTGTGTTAATTTAACTGCGAGAAAAGCAGAAAAGAATACACCTGAAACAAATGCCTATATGCAGGCGTTCTTAGCTAAGTCGAATTGGATTCCCAAGCAGCAAGCGGTATTTGCTGGTGCATTGTTATATTCCAAATATAACTGGTGGCAGACACTTATTATTCAACTGATCATGAAGATAACTGGTGGTAGTACAGATAAAAGCAAAGATATTGAGTTTACGGATTGGGATAAAGTCAGTTTGTTTGCTAAGACCTTATAGTTTTGTCGCAATTAAATTCGATTTGCATTAATTTTGACCTTTTGGTGTTGTTAAAGTGGCCGCTGATTTGTGTTTTTAATGGTTTGTAATGAAACGCTTGCCTATCAATTGTTTTTGCCTATAATAGCGCCCACTGACACGGCAAACGTCGTTCAGTAAGGTGTTTAAAGTAACTTTGGTTACTTTTTAAACGTCCTGAGTGAGGCG